>NZ_JAGKSG010000049.1:0-29302 GCF_018119385.1 Massilia sp. AB1
TTTTTTGTCCGGCGCCTCGACTATTGGCCGAACGCGTCTCCGATATATTCGTTCAGTTTGAAGACAACTATTTGACTGCTGTTGCCCGTAGAAGAGCATTGAGAAGGATGAAAAATAATTCCGCAGTGTGAAACACCGCACGGAGCATTCCCCAAGGGCGACCTATACTGAACTTGTCTCTTTCAGGACATCCCTAGTTTTGGACTTCACCCGCTCCCTCCTCGGAGCGGGTTTTTTTTCGCCTGATTGCGCAGAAGGTAGAAGAAACATGCGCAATGTGAAGCAGCGCACGGAACGAAGGCTGTCGAACCCGTAAAGTGGACCTGTCTCTTTCAGGACATCCCTAGTTTTGGACTTTGCCCGCTTTCTAAGCGGGCATTTTTTTTGCTGCTTACATCAGCGCGGCGGTCAGGCTCTGCACTTCCTCGGCCGACTCCTCGAGCACTTGGGCCAGGGTGCCGGCGCCGATGGTGAAATCGATGGTGGCCGCGCTCTCGGGCGTGGTGGCGCCGGGGCGTTCGAGCAGGGGAGAGGCCACGGGCGTCAGGTCCTTGGCCAGCAGCAGGGTATCGCCGAGGGTCTCGGGCGGCAGGGCGCGCATGCCGTTCCACAGCGCTTCGATGGCGCCCATCACGGCCACCGGTACGCCGAGCTTGAGCAGCACGCCGCGGCCGATGGCCACTTCGCCGTGTTCGATCCACTCGTCCGCGCCGCCGTCCAGCAGGCCGGGATAGCTTTCCGCACGCGACAACAGGTAGAAACCGCCCACTTCGTGGACGATTCCGGCGAACATGGCCGTTTCCGGGTCGACGAAGGAGACGCGGCGCGCGATCACCTGGGCCAGCGCCGCCACGTGGGCCGAATGGGTCCACAGCTGGTCGGCCTTGGCGCGCAGGGCGGGGTCCTGGATCTCGCTGGCCAGCTGGCGCACGATGACGGAGGCCGCCAGCGCGCCCAGGGTGCGGAAACCGACGCGCTGGACGGCCGCGCGCACATTGGTGACATCGTTGCCGGAGCGGTTGTAGGCGACGGAATTGGCGATGGCGACGGTACGCGCCGCCAGCAGCGGCTCGGCCTGGACCAGGCGCGCCGCGTCGTCGATGTGGAAGTCGGGCTCGCCCAGCGCGCGCTGCAGCTTGAGCGTCGCGTTGACGCTGGTGGGGAAGCTCAGTTCGCCGCGCCCGGCCTCGGCGGCGATGCTCTTGAGTGCGGAGAGTCTGTCCATCGAAAAATTATACCCCTATCGCCATGGAAGACTGCCGAAAATTTTCCCTGCGGCATCTTTTTGCCACAGGGAAGGAGCATCAGGGTTCGCTGAAGATGGCGTCGCAGCCGTCCTTCGGCTCTTCGGTGTCCTGGAGTTCGTCGACCAGGCCCAGGTCGAACAATTCCTCGACCGCGTTCATGAAGCTGTTCAGCTTGGTCGCGCCGATGAGGCGGTAGATCTCGCCGGTCTCGTTGCGCACGCCGATCAGCATCTTTTCCTGTTTGACTTCATCCAGCGGGGCGACGTCGAGCAGCAGGTTGCCGATGATGTGCTTGTCGAAATGGGCAGGCTTCTTGCCTTCGATCAGGGAAGTTTTCAAGGGGAGTCCTTTAGTTGGGAAGGTAAGAGGGGCAGGCCGTCGGCATGGCTGCCCTGCGCGATGCTGGCGCGCAGGGTCGAGAGCGCCGCATCGAGGGCGTCGAAGTCGGCTTCGCTATAGGCCGAGAATAATTGTTTTCCATGGGCGACCACCTTGGGGAACACTTCGCAGAATACCCGATCCCCGGCTGGCGTGAGCCGTACGAAAAAGGAACGCTTGTCGTCCGTGCTGCGTTCGCGCATCACCAAGCCTTTGTGTTCGAGGCGTTCGATGACGCCGGTCAAGGTGCCCTTGGTGATCAGGGTCCGTTCGCCCAGCTCCTTGTAGCTCATGCCGGTGGTGTTGCCGAGCGTGGCGATGATGTCGAACTGGGCATGGGTCAGGCCGTGACGGCGTACCGATTCGCCCGAAAAGCGTTCGAAGCCCTGCATGCACTCGGCCAGCAGCCGGACGCTCTTTAAGTATCGTTCCCCCATGGAGAAGATTATAGCCGCCCGACCATGGTTTGCTTGCCAGGTTGTCACCGCCGGGGCCGCTACGGTGATCTCCGGTATGATAGTGGACTACGTTTTGTTTGCCCGGTTTTCTTCATGACACCGCCGACCCACCCCGATGCAGCCTGTTGACCTGTCCCGCCTGGCACAGGAGCGCCCCTTGCGCGTCCTGCTGGTCAATGCCGGCGAGCCGGATGCGCTGACCTGGTCGGCGCTGGTCCAGCCGCTGCGCCTGGCCGCCAAGGCGATGGGGCCGGAGCGGCTGCACGTCGACGTGCGCAGTCCCGACAAGTTCGTCGGCGACGCCCAGCGCCACTGGCACCTGGTGCTGCTGGTGGCGGACGAGTCCGAGGCGGCGCTCAAGCCCGCCAACTGCCGCGCCCTGATCGAACGCTGCCGCGCCGCGCCGTTCTGGGGCGGGGTGGGGGCGGGCGTGCTGTGGCTGGCCGACGCCGGCGCCTTGCACGGCGTGCGCACCGCGCTGCCTTGGGCGCTCTACCCGGACGTGAATGCGCTGGCCGAGCAGGCGCTGTTCACCCCCCATCTCTACGAGTTCGACGCCAACCGCCTGACCTGCTGCGGCGGGGCGGCCAGCCTCGACTTCGCGCTGACCCTGGTGGAGCTGCTGTGCGGCGCCACGGTGCAGGCCCAGGTCAAGGAAAGCCTGTGCGTGGACCGGGTGCGCGGGCCGGACGAGCGCCAGCGCGTGGCCTTGCAGGCGCGCTTCGGCGCCTTGCAGCCCAAGCTGACCGAGGCGGTGGCGCTGATGGAGGCGAATATCGAAGAGCCGCTGTCGACCGACGAGATCGCGCAGCTGTCGGGGATTTCGCGCAGGCAGCTGGAGAGGCTGTTCAAGCAGTACCTGGGTAGCTTGCCGTCGCGGTATTACCTCGAACTACGCTTGAAGCGGGCCAGGCAGCTGCTGCTGGATACCAATCACTCGATCGTTCAGGTGGGGCTGATGTGCGGGTTTTCGTCGGGCTCGCATTTTTCGACGGCGTTTGGGGCGCTGTTTGGGAATACGCCGCGGGAAGAGCGGCAGCGCAAGTTGGGGCAGTAAGTACTTCCTAACCGCGAAACTTGCATAGTTGCAGCATTTCACCCGCCTCTAGCCTAAAAACCGTCATCCCGGCGAAGGCCGGGACCCAAGTTCGCCCGCGTACCGGTCACGCGTGCATTCTCACTGTGCAAGGGAATTGGATCCCGGCCTACGCCGGGATGACGGTTTATAGGCCAGCAATTGTCGGGAAGCTAACGCTTTTCTCCCAGCGACGGCCCCCCATGTTGCTCCCCGACCAAAAATGAAAATCCCCGTCGCACTTCTGCAAGAACTTGTCAGACTGCGTTTCTATAATGGCTCGAACCTGCGGGATCCTGCCCGCGCTAACCCTTACATGATTGGATGAGGAAGAAGCCATGAACGCAAAGCTTGATTCGGGTGTCACCACGCGGCCTGTCACTCGGCAGACCTTCGACGAAGTCCTCGTCCCGACCTACGCCCCGGCCGCGATGGTGCCGGTGCGCGCTGCGGGCCTGGACGTGTGGGACCAGGAAGGCAAGCAATACCTGGACTTCACCTCCGGCATCGCCGTCTCGAGCCTCGGCCACGCCAACCCGGCCCTGGTCGACGCCCTGACCAAGCAGATCAACACCCTCTGGCACCTCGGCAACGGCTACACCAACGAGCCGGTGCTGCGCCTGGCCACGGCCCTGACCGAAGCCACCTTCGCCGACCGCGCCTTCTTCTGCAACTCGGGCGCCGAAGCCAATGAAGCGGCCCTGAAGCTGGCCCGCAAGTACGCGCACACCAAGTTCGGCCCGCACAAGTCGCGCATCGTGTCCTGCCTGTCGTCCTTCCACGGCCGCACCCTGTTCACCGTCTCGGTGGGCGGCCAGCCGAAGTACACCGAAGGCTTCGAGCCGCTGCCGCAGGACATCAACCACATCCCCTACAACGACATCGAAGCCGCACGCGCCGCCATCACCGACGACGTGGCCGCCGTGATCGTCGAGCCGATCCAGGGCGAGGGCGGCGTCATCCCGGGCAATCCGGAATACCTGAAGGCCCTGCGCGAGTTCTGCGACAAGACCGGTGCGCTGCTGGTGTTCGACGAAGTCCAGTCGGGCGTGGGCCGCACCGGCTCGCTGTACGCCTACATGCAGGTCGGCGTCACCCCGGACATCCTGACCTCGGCCAAGGCCCTGGGCAACGGCTACCCGATCGGCGCCATGCTGACCACCAACGAGATCGCCCAGCACTTCGGCGTCGGCTCGCACGGCACCACCTACGGCGGCAATCCGCTGGCGGCCACCGTCGGCCTGAAGGTCGTCGAGACCATCGGCCAGCCGGCCTTCCTGGAGCGCGTCAAGGAAGCCACCGCCAAGATCATGGGCAACCTGGAAAAGCTGGCTGCCGACTATCCGCAGCTGTTCGGCAAGGCGCGCGGCATGGGCCTGCTGATCGGCCTGCCGATGGCGGAAGGCTACAAGGGCCGCGCCAAGGACTACACCAAGGCCGCCGAGAAGCTCGGCCTGATGCTGCTGATCGCAGGCCCGGACGTGGTGCGCCTGGCGCCGGCCCTGGTCGTCTCCGACGCCCAGATCGCGGAAGCGGACCGCATCATGCGCGAAGCCGCCGACGCCTTCATCGCAGGCTAAGCCGCCGCCCGGTTCCGGCCGGCCCGCCTGTCCAAGGGCGCGCCGGCCGGTGCATGTTTCTGGCATCTCCACTGCACCTGGTTAGGGAGTTCACATGTATGTTGTCCGTCCGGTAGAAGTCGCGGATATCGGCGCCCTCGAGGCGATGGCCGCGGCCTCGATGCCCGGCGTGCACACGCTGCCGCGCACGCGCGAAGGCATCCATGCCTTCGTCGAGCGTTCCATCGCCTCGTTCGCCGCCCACGTCGACATTCCGAGCGAGGAGTCCTACCTGTTCGTGCTCGAAGACCTGCGCACGCGCGAGGTCGTCGGCACCGCCGCCATCCATGCGTCGGCAGGCTCGAACGGCACCTATTTCGCGTTCCGCAACGACGTCATCCAGCAGGTCTCGCGCGACCTGAATATCAGCCACAGCGTGCATGCGCTGACCCTGTGCTCGGAGCTGACCGCCTATTCCCAGCTGTCCGGCTTCTACCTGCGCGACCGCGACAACGCGGGCATCGAGGCCGCGCTGCTGTCGCGCGCCCGCCTGCTGTACGCGGTGCTGGCGCCGCACCGCTTCGGCGACCGCTTCTTCGTGCCGCTGGCCGGCCGCACCGATCCTGACGGCCAGTCGGCCTTCTGGAACGCCCTGGGCCGCAAGTTCTTCAAGATGGACTTCCTGGACGCCGAGCGCGTCATCGGCGGCGCCCGCAACCGCACCCTGATCGTCGAGCTGATGCCGCACTATCCGGTCTATGTGCCGCTGCTGCCGGGCGACGCCCAGGCCGCGATGGGCCAGATCCACCCGAGCGGCCAGCTGGCCTTCAACTTGCTGACGCAGGAAGGCTTCGAGGCCGACGAATACATCGACATCTTCGACGGCGGCCCGATCCTGCAGGCGCACAAGGGCTCGCTGCGCTCCTTCAGCGGCTCGCAGGTCCGGCGCGTGGAAACCGCCGGTCCGGCCGCCGCGCCGGAATCGCTGGTGAACTACGCCGTGGCCAGCACCGAACAGCACTTCCGCGCCGTCACCGTGGCCTGCCCGCCGGCCGAGACCAGCCAGGTCGTGTGCCTGCCGCGCGAAGCCCAGCAGGCGCTCGGCGTGACGCAGGGCGACAACGTCATCTGCGTGCGCATCTAGGAGACCCACCCATGCTCGTAATCCGTTCCGCCAAGATGTCGGACCTGGACGCCCTGATCGTGATGGCGCGCCTGGCCGGCAGCGGCATGACCACGCTCAAGCCGGACCCGGACATGCTGGGCAAGCGCCTGCGCACCGCCGAGGCCTCGTTCGCCGAAACCATCCCGCCCGAAGAGCGCGACTACATGTTCGTGCTCGAGCACACCGAGGACAACAGCATCGCGGGCGTGTGCGCGATCAAGGGCGCGGTCGGCCTGACCGAACCCTTCTACAACTACCGCATCGGCACCCTGGTGCACTGCAGCCGCGAGCTGGACGTGTTCACCCGGATGGAAACCCTGTACCTGTCGAACGACCTGACCGGTTCCAGCGAACTGTGCTCGCTGTTCCTGCTGCCGCAGTACCGCGCGGGCTTCAACGGCAAGTGGCTGTCCAAGAGCCGCTTCCTGTTCATCGCCCAGTTCCAGCACCTGTTCACCGAAAAGATCATCGCCGAGATGCGCGGCTACCAGGACGAGAAGGGCGATTCGCCCTTCTACGAAGGCCTGGGCCGCCACTTCTTCAAGATGGACTTCGACCACGTCGACGGCCTGACCGCGCTGGGCAAGAAGTCCTTCATCGCCGAGCTGATGCCGCGCCAGCCGCTGTACGTCGACTACCTGCCGGATTCGGCGCGCGAGGTGATCGGCATGGTGCACACTTCGACCCAGCCGGCGCGCCGCCTGCTGGAGCAGGAAGGCATGCACTACGAAGGCTATGTCGACATCTTCGACGCCGGCCCGGTGCTGCAGGGCCGCGTGTCCGACCTGCGCGCGGTGCGCGAAAGCGTGCTGGCGGTGGCCGATGAAGGCGCGCCGGAAGGCGATACCGAACACATGCTGGTGTCGAACACCCAGCTCGACAATTTCCGCATGATCCTGACCCGCGCCGTGCCCGGCTCGGGCCGCGTGCTGCTGAGCGCCCAGGAGATGGCGCAGCTGCACCTGCGCGCCGGCGACACGGTGCGTACCCTGACCCTCACTCCAAGGAAAAACGTCAATGGCTAAGCTCTCGAATTACATCAACGGCGAATGGCTCGCCGGCAGTGGCGCCGAACTCGCTACCATCGACCCCTCGACCGGCCGCCAGACCTGGACCTCGAACCAGTCGACCGCGGACGACGTGGCGCGCGCCGCCCAGGCCGCACACGCCAGGTTCGAAGCATGGGCGTTGACGCCGCTGGAAGAACGCATCGCCGTCTGCACCCGTTTCCGCGACCTGCTCAAGGAGCACAGCGAGGAACTGGCCGCCATCATCGCCGAGGAGGTGGGCAAGCCGCTGTGGGAAGCGCGCACCGAAGTCGCGACCATGGCCAACAAGATCGACATCTCGGTCCAGTCCTACGGCGCGCGGACCGGCGAGACCGCCGCCAAGGTCGCCGACGGCAACGCCGTGCTGCGCCACCGCCCGCACGGCGTGTTCGCCGTCTACGGCCCCTACAACTTCCCCGGCCACCTGCCGAACGGCCATATCGTGCCGGCCCTGATCGCCGGTAACACGGTGGTGTTCAAGCCGAGCGAATATGCGCCGCGCACCGCGGTCAAGACCGTGCAGCTGTGGGAGCAGGCGGGCCTGCCGGCCGGCGTGCTGAACCTGGTCAACGGCGGCCGCGACACCGGCGTGGCCCTGGGCCAGAACCCGCTGATCGACGGCATCCTGTTCACCGGCAGCAGCCAGACCGGCGCCGCCCTGCACAAGCAGTTCGGCGGCCAGCCGGGCAAGATGCTGGCGCTGGAAATGGGCGGCAATAATCCGCTGGTGGTCTGGGATATCAAGGACATCGACGCCGCCGTGCACCACGCCGTGATGTCGGCCTTCATCTCGGCCGGCCAGCGCTGCACCTGCGCGCGCCGCCTCATCATCCAGGACAACGCGCAAGGCCAGGCCTTCCTCGACCGCCTGGTGGAAGTCGCGGCCAAGCTGCAGGTCGGCCCGTCGAACGCCGATCCGCAGCCCTTCATGGGCCCGGTCGTATCAAGCGCGGTCGCCGCGCGCCTGGTGCAGGCCCAGGCCGAAATGGCGGCCAAGGGCGGCAAGGTGCTGCTGCAGATGAAACAGCTCGATCCGAACGCGGGCTTCGTCACCGCCGGCATCGTCGACACCACCGACGCCCAGGGCATCGCGGACGAAGAGTGGTTCGGCCCGCTGCTGCAGGTGATCCGCGTGAAGGACTTCGACGCAGCCCTGCGCGCGGCCAACGCCACCGAATTCGGCCTGGCCGCGGCGCTGCTGTCGCCATCGGAAGAGCTGTGGAAGCGCTTCGCGGTGCGCGCCCGCGCCGGCATCGTCAACTGGAACCGTCCGACCACCGGCGCGGCCAGCTCGGCCCCGTTCGGCGGCGTGGGCAAGTCGGGCAACCATCGCCCGAGCGCCTACTACGCGGCGGACTACTGCGCCTATCCGGTCGCCTCGATCGAGACGGCCGAACTCGAAATGCCGGCCAAGCTGTCGCCGGGACTGGTGTTCTAAATCATGCGCATCGCACGCGAATTCAACTTCGACGGCCTGGTCGGGCCGTCGCACAACTACGCCGGCCTCTCGTTCGGCAACGTGGCCTCGTTCAACAACGTCCGCAGCGCCTCCAATCCGCGCCAGGCCGCCCTGCAGGGCCTGGCCAAGATGCGCGAGCTGGCCGCGCGCGGCTATGCGCAGGCGGTCATGCCGCCCCAGGGCCGCCCCAACTTCCGCCTGCTGCGCCGCCTGGGCTTCTCGGGCACCGATGCCGACGTGCTGGCGCGCGCCTACCGTGAAGCGCCGGTGATCCTGGCCTGCGCCTACTCGGCCGCGCCGATGTGGACCGCCAACGCCGCCACCGTCAGCCCTTCGGCCGACTCGCAGGACGGCCGCGTGCACTTCACCGCCGCCAACCTGAACAACAAGCTGCACCGCTCGGAAGAGCATGTCCAGGCGACCCGCACCCTGCGCGCGATCTTCAAGGACAGCAGCCGCTTCATGGTGCACGATCCGCTGCCGCCGGTGCCGGCCTTCGGCGACGAGGGCGCGGCCAACCACACGCGCTTCGCCAGCAGCCATGGCGCCGCCGGCGTCGAGTTCTTCGTCTACGGCCGCGTCGAGTTCGACCCGTCGGCCCCGGCGCCCAAGAAATACCCGGCGCGCCAGACCCTGGAAGCCTCGCAGGCCGTCGCGCGCCTGCATGGCCTGGACCCGGCGCGCACCGTGTTCGCCTCGCAGAACCCGGACGTGATCGACCAGGGCGTGTTCCATAACGACGTGATCGCGGTCGGCAACGGCAACGTGCTGTTCTACCATGAGCAGGCCTTCGCCGACGAAGCGGGCACCCTGGACGCGCTGCGCCGCGCCCTGGCCGGCGTCGGCAGCGACCTGGTGCCGGTGCGCGTGGCGGCCGCACAGGTGCCGGTGGCCGACGCGGTGGCCAGCTATCTGTTCAACAGCCAGCTCCTGACCCGCGCCGACGGCAAGATGGCCCTGGTGGTGCCGCACGAATGCCGCGAAAACGCTGCCGTGTCGTCCTACCTGGGCGGCGTGGTGGGCCGCGGCGGTCCGATCGACGAGCTGATCGAGTTCGACCTGCGCCAGAGCATGCGCAACGGCGGCGGCCCCGCCTGCCTGCGCCTGCGCGTGGCGCTGACCGACGAGGAAGCGGCGGCCATGCACCAGGGCGTGATCATGACCGAGACCCTGTATGCGCAGCTGGTGGCCTGGGTCGAGAAGCACTATCGCGACCGCGTCGAGCCGAAGGACCTGGCCGACCCGCAGCTGGCGATCGAATGCACCACGGCGCTCGAAGAGCTGACCCGCATCCTCGGCTTGCCGGGCTTGTACGACCTGTAAAGACATACAACAGCGGCCATGCGGGAGGGATGACCCGGCCCGTACGGCATGTTCTAATAATGGATTGACGAGTCTGCGGAAAGACGGACCGCCAACGGAATTCGGACGGGACACCCCCGTCCCATACAGCAGGGCGATGCAAGAGCCACAAGCCGGAGCGCGCCGGGCACACAAACTTTGGAGAAGTAAGATGAATGACATGTCGAAAGACCTGCGTAACCAGACGCTCTCGCTGGTCAACGCAAACCACGCAGCCGCCGCCACCGGACAGGTGGGCGCACTGATCGGCGCGTGGCTCGGATCGCTGGATGACGAAGACCTGGCCGGCACCGCGCCCGCGAGCCTGGCGCCCGTGCTGTGGGAAGGATTCTCGCAGCTGGCCCAGCGCACCGGCCCCGGCTGCCAGATCGCCACGATGGGCTATTCCGACGGCCGTGGCGGCAAGGCGACCGCCCTGCTGATCCTGAATGACGACATGCCTTACCTGGTCGACTCGTTTGTGATCGCCCTGCGCAAGGAGCGCCAGACCGCCGCCGGCGTGATGAACGCCGTGCTGCCGGTGCGCCGCGACGCCAATGGCGCCGCCGTCTCGGTCGGCGAAGCCGGCGCGCCGCTGGAATCGATCGTCCTGATCCTGATGAGCGACGAACTCGAATTCGGCGAACTGGACGCGCTGACCGCGCGCATCCGCATGGTCGCCAACGACGCCGCCGTCGTGCACCGCGACGCCCTGGCGCTGGGCGACCGCCTGACCGCCGTGGCTGCCGCCGCCGCATCCGCCGGTACCCCGGAAGGCCAGGAAGTGGCCGCCTTCCTGGAATGGGCCAAGAACGAAGGCTTCGAGCCCTTCGGCTACGCCTACTACGTGGTCAAGCCGGACGCGCGCGAACTCGAGCGCGACATCCCGAGCCGCATCGGCGTCCTGAAGGATACCGCGCACCCGGTCTACGGCAGCTGCCTGGCCAACATCCCGGGCGACTTCGAGACCCTGTCGCGCCGCGCCGACACCCTGTCGATCGTCAAGGCCGACGTCGAAGGCACCCTGCACCGCGACCAGCCGCTGGACTTCATCGGCGTGCGCGACACCGACGCCCAGGGCAAGATCCTCGGCGAGCACTGCTTCATCGGCCTGTTCACCCGCGCCGCCACCCTGACCCCGCTGGCGCGCCTGCCGTTCGCGCGCGGCCGCGTCGCCAAGGTGCTGTCGATCGCCGGCGTGCGCCAGGAAGGCTTCCGCGCCGAGAAGTTCGTCGAGATCCTCGAATCGCTGCCGCGCACCGAAGCCCTGGAAGCCGAGCCGGAATGGCTGGCCCAGGTGTGCAGCTCGGTCGTGTCGCTGTACAAGCAGCCGCGCCCGAAGGTCTTCGCGCGCCGCGACGTCTACCGCCGCCATTTGAACGTGCTGGTCTACCTGCCGCGCGAGCGCTACAGCGCCGCCGTGGGTTCGAGCCTGGCCCAGGCGTTGCAGGAAAGCTCGGGCGCGGTTGAGGTGCGCGTGCAGCCGCTGATCGCCGACGGCCCGCTGGCCCGGGTCTACCTGATCGCCCACGCCGCCCGCTATCCGCTGGACCTGGAAACCGACATCCAGCAGCCGCTGCTGAACGTGCTGGACGGCTGGCATGACCGCTTCGCCGCCCTGACCAACGGCATGGACGACAACGCCCAGCGCAGCACCCTGCGCAAGCTCGGCGCCAACCTGCCGGTCAGCTTCGTCACCGCCACCGCGCCGGAAACCGCCTTCCGCGACCTGCAGGCCGTACTGAAGAACGGCCACGCCGGCCGCGTCACCGTGCGCATCGAAACCGGCGGCGGCAATGGCGAAGACGCCTCGATCCGCCTGTACTCGAGCGACGACGTGCCTTCGCTGTCGCGCATCCTGCCGGCCCTGCAGAACGCCGGTATCGCGGTCGACCGTGAGCAGACCTGGGCGATCAAGACCGCCGACGGCGCCCGCCACAACGTGACCGCGCTGGCCGTGGACGACGAAAGCGGCGCCAAGCTGATCAAGCCGGGCATCGTGGAAGTGGCCGAAGAGCTGTTCACCGCGCTGTTCAACAATGAGGCCGAAGACGGCCGCATGAACGGCCTGACCATCGAAGGCGGCCTGTCGCTGCGCGAAGTGCAGCTGGTGCGCGCCTACATCAGCTACTGGCGCCAGCTGGGCTCCAAGTTCTCGGTGCGCTACATGGCCGAGACCCTGCGCACCCAGCCGGCCCTGGTGAAGGAATTCGTCACCGGCTTCCTGCTGCGCTTCGATCCGAAGCTGGGCGAGTCCGAGCGCGCCGCGGGCACCGCCAAGCTGGCCGCCCTGAAGGCCGGCTTATCAAGCGTGAACCACGCCGACACCGAAGAGATCATGGCGGCCCTGGTCGACCTGTGCATGGCGACCGTGCGCACCAACTACTTCCAGAACGACGGCGAAAAGATGATTTTCAAAGTCGACACCAGCAACCTGGCGCTGGCGCCGGAACCGCGCCCGTACCGCGAGATCTACGTGTTCTCGCGCCGCTTCGAAGGCGTGCACCTGCGCGGCGGCCCGGTCGCCCGAGGCGGCCTGCGCTGGTCGGACCGCATGGAAGACTACCGCACCGAGGTGCTGGGCCTGGTGAAGGCGCAGATGGTCAAGAACGCCGTCATCGTGCCGGCCGGCTCCAAGGGCGGCTTCGTCTGCAAGCAGATGCCGCAAGGCGCCCCGCGTGAAGTGGTGGCGGCCGAAGGCGAAGCAGTCTACCGCCTGTTCATCGCCAGCCTGCTGGAAGTGACCGACAACCGCGTGCGCGGCGCCATCGTGCCGCCGGAGAACACCGTGCGCTTCGACCAGGACGACCCGTACCTGGTGGTGGCGGCCGACAAGGGCACCGCGACCTTCTCCGACATCGCCAACAGCATCGCCGTGCAGCGCGGCTTCTGGCTGGGCGACGCCTTCGCTTCGGGCGGCTCGAACGGCTACGACCACAAGAAGATGGGCATCACCGCCAAGGGCGCCTTCGAAGCCGTCAAGCGCCACTTCTACGAACTGGGGCACGACATGAACACCACCCCGATCACCGTGGTCGGCGTGGGCGACATGTCGGGCGACGTGTTCGGCAACGGCGTGCTGCTGTCGCGCCAGCTGAAGCTGGTGGCGGCCTTCGATCACCGCCACATCTTCCTGGATCCGGCCCCGGACGTCGAAGTCTCGTTCAAGGAACGCCAGCGCATGTTCGCGCTGCCGCGCTCTTCGTGGGAAGACTACGACAAGGGCCTGATCTCGAAGGGTGGCGGCGTATTCCCGCGCTCGGCCCGTTCGATCGAGCTCTCGCCGGAGATCCGTGCCGTCCTCGATATCGAGGAAAGCGCGCTGGCGCCTGAAGAACTGATGCACCGCATCCTGAAGGCCCCGGTCGACCTGTTCTACAACGGCGGCATCGGCACCTACATCAAGTCGTCGAGCGAGACCCACGCGCAAGTGAAGGACCGCGCCAACGACCGCATCCGCGTCAGCGGCAACGAACTGCGCTGCAAGGTGGTGGCGGAAGGCGGCAACCTGGGCGCGACCCAGGCCGGCCGCATCGAGTTCGCGCTCAGCGGCGGCCGCATCTTCACCGATGCGATCGACAACTCGGCCGGCGTGGACTGCTCCGACCACGAGGTGAACATCAAGATCTGGCTGGACACCGAAGTCAACGCAGGCAAGCTGCCGGAAGCAGACCGCAACCGCGTGCTGAACGAGATGACCGGCGCCGTGGAAGACCTGGTCCTGCGCGACAACACGCTGCAGACCCACCTTCTGACCCGCGAAGCGCAGGCGCAGGCCAGCGCCTCGGTGGTGGACGGCTACGCCGCCCTGATCACCAACCTGGAATCGGAAGGAGCGGTCAACCGCGACCTGGAGCAGCTGCCGAGCGACGCCGAACTGCAGCGCCGCAAGGCGCTGGGCCTGGGCCTGACCGCGCCGGAACTGGCGGTCGTGGTGGCGAACGTGAAGAACCGCTTCAAGCGCACCCTGTCGGCGCTCGACCTGACCTCCGAGTCGTGGGCCGATTCGCTGCTGCGTCCTTACTTCCCGGCGCAGCTGGTCGCCACCCGCGACCCGCTGGATCACCCGCTGGCCAACGCCATCCTGGCGACCGTGCTGGCCAACGAAGCGGTCAACCGCTGCGGTCCGCTGATGCTGCGCGACCTGGCCGCCGAGCACCGTGTCGACGAGACCGACGTGGTGAAGGCCTGGGCCCGCGCCTGGTCCTCGCTGCACCTGGCGCCGGTGTTCGACGCCCTGGACGCCGACGCGCTGAACGTGCCGCGTGACGTCTCGGTGGCGGTCGACAGCCGCACCCGCGGCCTGATGCGCGCCGTGATCGAAGGCGTGCTGTCGATGCCGGCAGGCGCCGACGGCATGTCGGAACTGTCGTCGCTGTTCGGCCAGGCCGACCAGCTGCGCAGCCTGACCCCGCAGCGTTCGGAAGCCGACGGCCACACCGGCCTGCCGGCCCCGTTCACCGCGGCCTGGAAGGCGGTCGAGACCATCGAGTCGCTGGCGACTTTCCTCTTCGCGGCGGTGTCGGTGCAGCGTCCGGGCGGCATGAGCCTGGCCCAGTTCCTGCAGGTCGGCATGGCGCTGCGCCAGCAGGCCGGCATCGACACGCTGGAACGCGGCCTCAAGCTGCCGGCGCAGACCAAGTCGCAGGAGCAGCTGCGCAACTACGCGATGCAGTCGCTGCGCCGCGCCCAGCAGCGCCTGCTGCTGCAGGTGATCGAACGTGCCGGCAAGGGTGGCGACGCCCTGGCGGCAGTCGGCGAAGTCACCCGCGAGCACGGCCTGACGGGCTACGCCCAGCCGCTCGACCTCGAGCAGGCGATGCTGGACGTGTGGGCGCTGTCGGAAGACTCGAATCCCGAGCGCCTGGCTGCCTGAGCGATGAGCACAGCAGGCATTCCTGCGCTGCCGGAAGCGGTGCGCGCCCTGGCCGAAGCGGATTTCGGCCCGGTCGCGCAGCGCTTCTCGGAAGCCGGTTTCCAGGTCGGCTTGCCGGCGCCCGGCATCCTCACGGTGAAGGGCGCCGCGGCTGACGCGGCGCGCCCCAGCGTGCTGGTGTCGGTCGGCGTGCATGGCGACGAGACCGGGCCGATCGAAATGACGGCCTATGTCATCGAAGCGCTGTCGCGCGCGCCGCGCGAGCTGGCGGTGGACCTGATGCTGTGCGTCGGGAACATCGACGCGATCGCGGCGGGCAAGCGTTTCATCGATGCGGACCTCAACCGCATGTTCCGTACCGAGCGCGGTTCGCTGGCCGGTACCGCGGAAGCAGGGCGGGCCGATGTGCTGATCGCCGCCACGGTCGCCTTCTTCGAAGGGGCGGGGCCGCAGCGCTGGCACCTGGACCTGCACACGGCGATTCGTCCCTCGCACTATCCGATGTTCGCGATCGTGCCCGAGCTGATCGCGGACGAGCCGCGCAATGCGCTGATCGAGTGGCTGGGCGAGGCGGGGATCGAGGCTGTCATCATGAACCCGAAGTCTGCCGGCACCTACAGCTACTACACCTCGGAGCACCACGGCGCGGCCGGCAGCACGGTCGAGCTGGGACGGGTGGGCACCTTGGGCAGCAACGACCTGTCGCAGTTCGCCGATGCGTCGGCGGCGCTGGAACGCCTGCTGCGCGGACAGCCTGCTGGTCCGACGCAGCGCTCGCCGCGTGTGTTCAAGCAGGTGCAGGAAGTGGTCAAGCTGTCGGACCAGTTCAGCATGAATGTCGGGCGCGAGACATGGAATTTCACCGCGCTCAAGAAGGGTGATGTAATTGCGGCCGATGGCGACACCGTGTACACCGTGAAGCATGACGAGGAGCTGGTCGTGTTTCCCAATCCGGACGTGCGAGTAGGGCTGCGCGCTGGATTGATGGTGGTGCAGGTGGACTGACCAAAGCCGTAATACTCACTAAGCCCACGCAACAAAACGACGTCGTCCCCGCCTGCGCGGGGATGACGTTTTAGGGCTAGACTGGTGCCTTTGCCTCCGGAGCCACCATGAGCAAGCTGTTCTCCCCCACCGCACTCGGCCCCCTGCAACTCTCCAACCGCATCGCTATCGCCCCGATGTGCCAGTACTCCGCCATCGAAGGCATGGCCACCGACTGGCACATGATCCACCTCGGCAGCCTGGCCTTGTCCGGCGCGGCGCTGCTCATCATCGAAGCCACCGCCGTCGTCCCCGAAGGCCGCATCTCGCCCGACGACCTGGGCCTGTGGTCCGACGCCCATGCCGAGGCCCTCGACCCCGTCGTCTGCGCGATGCGCCGCCATTCGCCGATCAAGATCGCGATCCAGCTCGCCCACGCGGGCCGCAAGGCCTCGAGCCAGGTTCCTTGGGAGGGAGGCGCCAACATTCCCCCTGACCAGCCGCGCGGCTGGAAAACCGTGGCCCCGTCGAGCGTGCCGCACGCCGAAGGCGAACCGGCGCCGCTCGAACTGGACGACGAAGGCCTGGCGCGCATCCGCGACGGCTTCGTGTCCGCCGCCAAACGCGCCCATGCGCTGGGCCTGGACGCTATCGAACTGCACGGCGCCCATGGCTACCTGCTGCACCAATTCCTCTCGCCCCTGTCCAACCTGCGCCAGGACCAGTACGGCGGCTCGCTGGACAACCGCATGCGCTTCCCGCTCGAGATCTTCGACGCCGTGCGCGCCGCCGTCCCACGCAAGATGGCGGTCGGCATGCGCATCTCGGCCACCGACTGGGTCGAGGGCGGCTGGGAGATCGAGCAGAGCCTGCGCTTCGCCCAGGAGCTCAAAGCGCGCGGCTGCGATTTCATCCACGTCTCCACCGGAGGCCTCTCGCCAGCCCAGAAAATCGCCCTGGAACCGGGCTACCAGATCGCCTATGCGCAGCGCATCAAGCGCGAGACCGGGATGCCGACCATCGGCGTGGGCCTGATCACGGAACCCGAGCACGCCGAGCAGATCCTGCAGAACGGGGAAGCCGACGTCATCGGCCTGGCGCGCGCCATGCTGTACGACCCGCGCTGGCCCTGGCACGCGGCGGCGAAGCTGGGCGACCAGGTTGTCGCGCCGCCCCAGTACTGGCGTTCGCAGCCGCGCGAGCACAAGGCCTTGTTTGGCTGAGCATCGGCTGAACGTTCGCGTCGCAGCGCCGCAGTTCAACCCGCGTTTTTTGCAGCCTGTCGCATCCAGGCCGCGGGGGAAGGGATGGGTTGCTAGAGTGGCATGGTTGGCGCTTCGCGCCGGAAGAACGACAACCATACCCACAAAGGATAGCCATGCGTAAGCTTCTTGCCCTCGCCGTACTTGCCACCCTCGGCGGCTGCGCCATCATCGTCACGCCCAACGAGGGGACCCATGTCCAGACCATGTGGAGCAAGGGCGCCGAGAACGGCAACGGCATCGCCGCGCGCGACCAGCGCGCCGTGGCGGCGCTCCCCGGCCTGGACGTGAGCGGCTCGCTGCCGGTCGAAGTGCGCGTTGGCCCGGCGGCCTCGCTGCTGGTGGAGGCGGACAGCAACCTGCTGCCCCTGATCCGCACCGAACCGAATGGCCATACCCTGCGCGTCTGGACCGAACAGGAGCTGCGCAGCAAGACCCCGATCCGCATCGTCTATACCACGCCGCGCCTGAGCGAAGTGCGCGCCTCCGGCTCGAGCCGGGTAGAGGTAAGCGACCTGAATGGCGCGCCGCTGGACGTGCGCAAGAGCGGTTCCGGCGAAGTGCGCCTGGCGGGGAGGGTGGAGAGCCTGAACGCGCGCGCCAGCGGCTCCGGCGTCATCGACGCCGCCCGGCTGCACAGCGCCAGCGCCGACCTGGACCTCTCGGGGTCGGGCCGCATGACGGTGGGGGACGTGCACGGCGACTATGCGCGCGTGAACGTGAGCGGTTCTGGAAGGCTGGAAGCGAGCGGCGCGGTGCGCTCGCTGAATGCGCGCGTGAGCGGTTCGGCCAGCGTCGACCTGGCTGGCCTGAACACGCAGGACGCCGACCTGGGCACCAGCGGTTCGGGCGGTATCCGCGCCACGGTGAAGCAGTCGCTGATCGCCCGCACCAGCGGCTCGGGCGGCATCCGCGTCTATGGCCAGCCGGCCCAGCGCAGCCTCAGCGGAGACAGGATCCACCTGCTCGATTGAGAACCGCGAAGGCCGGCCTTGAGGATTACAGCAGGTTGTCCAGCAGGTCCGGCCCGAACACTTCGCGGTGCAGGCGGCTTGCCGGTGCGCCGGCGGCCAGCAGCGCGTTCCACTGCGCCTGCATGAAGGGCAGCGGGCCGCACAGGTAGACGTCGGTCTCGCCCTTCGGCCACGACGGCAGGCGCGCCAGCTCCATCTTGCCCGGCAGCGCCTCGCCGGCGGCGCCGTCTTCATAGAAATTCACCACGTGCAGGTAAGGCATGCGCGCCGCAGCAAGCGCGATGTCGGCCTGGTGCGCATGATGCTGCGCGTTGCGCGCGGCATGCGCGAAGATCACGCGGCGCTCCGGGTTGACCTGGGCGATGCGGTTCAGGGTGGCGATCATCGGGGTGATGCCCACGCCCGCGGACAGCAGCACCACCGGTTCGTTCGACTCGGTATCCGGCTGGAAGTCGCCGAACGGGTGGCTCACGTTCAGCACGTCGCCCACCTTCACGTTCTGGTGCAGCCAGGTCGACACCGCGCCGGCCGGCGTCGCGCCTTCCGCATCTTCGCGCTTGACCGAGATGCGCAGGCTGTCCTTGCCGAAGGTATCGGACAGGCTGTACTGGCGCAGCTGGCGGCGGCCATCCTCGAACACCACTTCCACGCTCACGTACTGACCGGCCTTGAACGCGGGCAGGACCATGCCTTCCTGCGGCGCCAGGCGGATCGCAATGACGTTGTCGCTCTCGCGCGACACCTCGGTGACGCGCATGGCGCTCAGCTGGCCCGGCTCGATGCCTGCGTCCGCATACATCTTGGCTTCCGCGTCGATCAGCACGCGCGCCAGCGAGCCGTAGGCTTCTTCCCAGGCCTTGAGCAGCGGTTCGGTGGCGGCGTCGCCCAGCACGGTCTTGATCGCGCCCAGCAGGTGGAAACCGACGATCGGATAGTGGTCGGCGCGGATACCGACTGCCGCATGCTTGTGCACGATGCGGCTGACCACCGGGCCCAGGGCCGCGGCGTTGTCGATGTTGGCCGCGTAGGCGAAGACCGCCGAGGCCAGGGATTGCTGCTGCACGCCGCTCGCCTGGTTGCCCATATTGAAGAGGTTGGTCAGTTCCGGGTGCGCCGCGAACATGCTGGCGTAGAAGGTGCGGGTGATGGTCAGGCCATGCTCGCGCAGGACAGGGACGGACGCGTCGATGTAGGGACGGGAAGCGGCGGAGATCATGTTTTTTCCTTATTGATGCATGCTCAATGCATATTTAGGTTCTAAAAAATGCGCCTTGAATGGCGACGGCAGAGATCAGACGGGATCATTCTAACAAAGATGCACTTTCAGTGCATCATTTAAGAAAACAATTTTATTGCTGCGTTGCAGACTCCCCTATAATCCCTGCTTTTACACCCGCGGCTGCCGAGCCGCTCCATGCCTCAAGCACCAAAGGACACGCCGTGAATCTGACCCTGGGCCAAAAGCTGTTCCGTACCAAATCGGCAGAACGCCATACCGAAAGCCATAGCGGCGCCGAGGTGGGCCTGCAACGCTCCCTGGGCCTGTTCCCGCTGACGATGATCGGCGTCGGCGCCACCATCGGCACCGGCATCTTCTTCACCATGGTGGAAGCGGTGCCCAAGGCCGGCCCCGCCGTGGTGCTGTCTTTCCTGATCGCGGCCATCACGGCCGGCCTGACCGCGCTGTGCTATGCCGAGCTGGCGGGCCGCGTGCCGGCCGCCGGTTCCTCGTATTCCTTCGCCTACGCCACCGTGGGCGAGTTCGCCGCCTTCGTGGTGGCGGCCTGCCTGCTGCTCGAATACGGCCTGGCGGCCAGCGCGACGGCGATCGGCTGGTCTGATTATTTGAACAACTTCCTGCAGAACGCCTTCGGCTGGCAGATTCCGCCGGAGCTGCGTTCGCCGATGTTCGTGTCGGACCATAACAACGTCCATTTCAACCCCGGCCACTTCAACCTGCCGCCGGTGCTGCTGGTGATCATGTGCTGCATCCTGCTGGTGCGCGGCACCAAGGAATCGGCCACCACCAACGCCATCATGGTGCTGGTGAAGCTGGCGATCCTGGTGTTCTTCGCGGTGATCGCCTTCAGCGGCTTCGACGCCGCCAACTTCCAGCCTTTCTTCAATACGGACAACAGCAAGGGCTTCGCCGGCATGGCCGGCGTGACCGCCGCCGCCGGCACCGTGTTCTTCTCCTTCATCGGCCTGGACACCATCGCCACCGCCGGCGAGGAAGTGCGCGACCCGCGCCGCAACGTCCCGATCGGCATCCTGGCCGCGCTCCTGATCGTCACGGCCTTCTATTTGATGGTCGCTTTCGCCGCCATGGGCGCCCAGCCGGCCCACCTGTTCGAAGGCCAGCAGGCCGGCCTGTCGGTGATCCTGCAGAACGTCACCGGCAAGGCCTGGCCGGCGCTGGTGCTGTCGGCCGGCGCGGTGGTGTCGGTGTTCTCGGTGACCCTGGTGACCATCTACGGCCAGACCCGCATCCTGTACGCCATCAGCCGCGACGGCCTGATCCCGAAGACCTTCCAGAAGGTCAGCCCGCGCACCCAGGCGCCGGTCAGCAATACCGTGATCGTGTCGATCGCCGTGGGCCTGGTGGCCGGCCTGGTCGACTCCACCTTCCTGTGGGACATGGTGAGCATGGGTACCCTGACCGCCTTCATCGTGGTGTCGATCGCCGTCCCGGTGATCCGCGCCAAGCAGGGCGACGCGCCGCCGGCTGACGGGTCGAAGCGGGGCTTCCGCGTGCCTTTCGGTCCTTACCTGATTCCGGGCCTGTCGATCTTCGCCTGCCTGTACATCATGAAGGACTTATCAAGCACCACCTTCCGCGTGTTCGCGATCTGGATGGCGGTGGCCGTCGCCACCTACTTCCTTTACAGCGTGCGCCACAGCCGCCTGAACAAGGCGCAGTAAAGCAGCATGGAGAAGTTCGAGCTGCGGCGCGACCGCTTCGCGCTGTTCGACAGCATGGACAGCCCGGCGGTCAACATCTGCTTCAGCCTGGACTTGCCGGACTTCCGGCCCTGGTGCAAGGAGCAAGGCCTGGCGCCCTTCCACGTGCTGCTGTGCGCGGTGCTGCGCTCGATCCTGAAGATCGAGCATTTCCGCTACCGGATCCTTGACGGCGAAGTATTCCGCATCGATCGCCTGACGCCGTCATTCACCGTGATCAACCAGCACCAGGACCTGAACTTCGCCCAGTTCGCGTGGACGGACGACCTGCGCGAATTCGTCGCCCGCGGCCTCGCGGCGCGCGAGGAAGCCAGCAGCATGGCGGAACTGAACGACAAGTACCGCAGCATGTCGCCGCGCGAGGCCAAGGAGCAGGTCTTCATCACCTGCATTCCCTGGCTCGACTTCACCTCGATCCAGCACCCGACCGCCAAGCTCGGTTCGCCCGATATTCCGGCGCTGGCCTGGGGACGCTTCCGCGACGCGCCGAACGGCCGCCTGCAGCTGCCCTTTGCGGTGCAGGGACATCACGGTTTCATCGACGGCTTCCACATCCATCAGCTGGCGCAGCAGATCGAGGCCGAGCTGTCGGACATGATGCGCTGACAGGCGGACGCAGCCTGATTTAACGCCAGCGACCGCTCGCCCCCTCGTTTCTGCAGCCTGTCGCAATCGGCGCGGCATGCCATCCGTCGCCCGTTAGGATCTTCCGGACAGCATACGGGGAGTACATCATGTGGAAATGGATCATGGCGGCGGCCCTCCTGGCGGCCGGCGCCGCAGCCCAGGCGCAGCCGCGCGAACTGAGTCCGCAGCAGTGGCATGAAGACCTGCGGGTGCTGGCCGAGAGCATGCCGGCGCGTCACCGTAATCTTTACCATACGATGACGCGCGAGCAATTCGCCGCCGCCGTCGCCAGCCTCGACGCCCGCATCGACACCCTGCCGCGCCACAAGATCATCGTCGAGATGGCGCGTATCGCCGCCATGGCGGGCGACGGCCATACCAATGTCGCGCCCACGCGCGATCCGCAGATCGGCTTCCGCGCCTTCCCGCTGGCGCTGTATTTCTTCGAGGACGGCCTGTACGTGCGCGCGGCGGCGCAGCAGTACCGCGACCTGGTCGGCGCCAGAGTGGTCGGCATCGGTCCGTACTCCACGGCCCAGGCCTATGCGGGGGTGCGCGAGATCATCGGCCGCGACAACGAGCAGAACGCTCTGTTTTTCGCGCCCCACCTGCTGGTGATGCCGGAAATCCTGGATGCGCTCGGGATGGGCGAAGGCCCGGACCGCGCGCGCCTGATCGTCGAGCAGGACGGCAAGCGCCGGGTAGCCGACTTGCGCGATCCGCTGCCCGCCGAGATGATGCCGCCCGATACCGACCTCAGTTTCATGCCGCGCCAGGGATGGACCGATGCGCGCGCGACGACGCCGCTATGGCTGCGCGACGCCCGCAGCAAGTTCCGGATGGAGCATCTCGCTGCCGGGAAGATCCTGTACGTGCAGCTCAACCAGGTGGGCGACGAAAAGAACGACACCCTGGCGGCGTTCGCGCGCCGCATCGAGGATGCGGCGGCCAGGCACAAGGACGCAAAGATCGTGCTCGACCTGCGCCTGGACCGCGGCGGCAACGGTGCACTGGTACCGCCCCTGATCGCGAGCCTGGTCCGGGCCACGCCGCCGGGCGGCGAACCGCGCCTGTTCGCGATCACGGGCCGCGCCACCTTCTCGGCGGCGCAGTTCGTGGTCAACGACCTGGAACGCTACACGGATGCGGTGCTGGTCGGCGAGCCGACCGGCGGCAAGGCGAATTCGTACAGCGATTCGCGCAAGATCGTGCTGCCGCACAGCGGGATCACGGTGCGCGTGTCGACCGTGTGGTGGCAGGTGGACGAGCGTGACCGGCGCGAGTGGTCGGCGCCGGTGCTGTCGGTGGCCCAGAGTTTCGAGGATTATCGCAAGGGTGTCGATCCGGCGCTGGCGGCGATCCAGGCTTATCGTCCAGGACCGCCGCTGGCGGGCATCCTGTCGAAGGCGGAGACGGCGGCGGCGGTGCGCTCTGGCTACTCCGGCTGGCGCGCCCAGCCTGCCAACCGCTATGCCGATGCGCAGGCCGCTTTCCAGGAGGCGGGCTACGCGCTCCTCAAGCAGGGGAAGGCGGATGCGGCGCTGGCGGTCTTCGAGCTGTGGACGACGGCGCATCCGGCTGTGGGCTGGGGTTACGAAGGGCAGGGGGCGGCTTATCTTGCCAAGGGAGATCGGGAGCGGGCGGTCGAGGCTTACCGGCGTGCGTTGAAGCTCGAGCCGAGTTCGGGGGCGTCCGCCGACGCGCTGGCGAAATTGCAGGCCCGCTAAAGCACCGTCGTTCCGGCCTTCGCCGGAAGTCGTAGCTGCCAGTGGCAGCTACGACGGTTTTGGGGCTAACAAAACACCGTTATTTTGCCAACGGCCTTACATACTCTAGCAGGCTGACCAGCGTCTTGCCCGGCTCCTCCCACGGCATCATGTGCGCCGAGCGCTCGAACCACACCGCCCGCTTGGACGGCGCCTTCACCTGCTTCAGCCAGGCCTCGGTCGGCGCGGTCGGCGTGGTGTAGTCGTGCCGTCCCAGGAACATCACGACCGGGATCGGAAAGCGCGTCACCCTCGAATAGTCCACCTGGACGAATTCCGGCAGCAGCCGTCCCAGGGTCAGTATGCTGCCCTGGTCGATCGCCTTGACCTGCTCCAGGTTGTATTCGGGCGACAGCAGCGGCCCCTTGAAGAAGTAATCGGACTGGCTGCGGAAGGCGCTCAGGCCGCCGTAGTGCTGCGGCCATTTGCGGGCCAGGACAATGCGCTCGCGCGTGATCGGCTGGTCGCCAGGATAAGGTGCGATCGACTGCAGCTCGCGCAGCGCTTCCTCGTTCTTGTGCAGCTTCGCCTGCTCCAGCGCGTATTCAAAGCTGATGCGCTCGTTCTCGCGCGTGCTGATCACCTGGCCGATACCCACATAGGCGTGGAACAGGTCCGGCCGCTTGAGCGAGGCGGCCATCGAGGGAATCGTGCCCCAGCTGTGCGCCATCAGGATCAGCTTGCGCTTGCCATAGCGCCGGCGCAGGTGTTCCGCCACTTCGATCAGGTCCTCGGTGTAGCGCTCGATGCGGATGGTCTCGCCCACGATTGCCGGATCGGTCTCGCCATAGGTCTTGCCGGCGCCGCGCTGGTCGTAGTTCGCCACCGTGAAGTATTCCTCGATGGGGCGCTGGAACTGCCACATGGTCGGCGTGATGGGCGAAGCCGGGCCGCCGTGCACGAACAGGATGATCGGATTCGCGCGGTCCTGGCCGCGCACGCTGATCCACTGCTCGATGCCGCCGATCCTGGTCTTGTACGAGTCCTGCACCCCGCCGGGTGCGACGATGCGCTCGAGGTCTTCGACGGCCAGGCGCGCGCGGGCATAGGCCCTGGTGTCGGGATGTTCCTGGGCCTGGGCGCCTGCGAAGGCCAGCGCCAGCACGACGGCGCTCCACTTGCTGCGGTTCTTCATGCGGTCTCCTCCTGTTGTGCCAAAAGTGTACAACGGACGGGACGAAAAAAAGCCACGCGGCCCGGAGGCGGCGTGGCTCCATGAAGGAATGGGCGCGATTACAGCGCGTTCATTTCCTTCAGCAGGTTGTCGGCCTTGTCGACGTGCTGCATGTTCCACAGGATGTAGCGGATGTCGACCTGGATGTCGCGGGTCATGGCCTTGTTGAAGTCCCAGTCCGAGATGATCGAATCCAGGGTGCCGTCGAAGGCCAGGCCGATCAGCTCGGCCTTCGAGTTGAGCGCGGCCGAACCCGAGTTACCACCGGTGATGTCCAGGGTCGCCAGGTAGTTGACCGGCACGGTCTTCAGCTTCGGATCGACGTACTTGCCGAAGTCCTTCTTGCGGATCGCCTCCAGCTGGGCCGCCGGGGCGTTGAATTCGCCTTCGCCGGTATGCTTGGCGACCACGCCGTTCACCGTGGTGAAGGCGGTCCAGCCGGTGGTGCCGTCGGCGCCGACCGGACGGCCGGCGATCTTGCCGAAGGTGGCGCGCAGGGTGCCGTTGGCGTCCGGGTAGACGGCCTGGCCGCGGCTGTTCATGTAGGCGATCTTGGCCTTCATGTAGTTGCCGTAGGCTTGCTGGATCTTGCCGCCCAGTTCCTCTTCCTTGGCTTCATCGCGCATGCCCGCGTCGTACATCGCGACGGCGGCCTTGATGAAGCTGTCGTTCGAGGCCTGGAACTCCTGCGGCGACTTGTTCAGCCATGCCAGGCGCTCTTCCTTGTTGGCCAGCTTCGAACCCGCGTAGATGCGGTCCAGCGCGGCCTTCAGCTCGGCCTCGCCCATGCCCGGCTTGATGCCCAGGGCGGCGTCGAAAGCGGCGTCGTGCTCGGCGGCCGGCTGCGCGTTGTACTTGGTCAGGAAGTTCAGCACCAGCGCCTTGTCGACCTTTTCGTCGTAGGTACGGTCCTGGCCGGTGATGACCGAGGTCAGTCGCGGCATGTCGCGTTCCTGGTAGCCGGCCTTGCGCTCGGCGTCCGGCTTGGTGCGCTCGTTGGCCAGGCGGTACAGGGCGCGCGCCGAGCTCAGGAACTTCGGCTGCGAGTAGCTCAGGAAGAAGCTCTTCCTGGTGCCGGCGTCGCGCTCGGCGATCAGCTTCTCGGCCGCTTCGATGTCGGCGGCGAACTGGGCCTTGCGGGCCGGGTTGGCGTTGACCCAGGCCTTCAGGGCGTTGTGCTCGGCGGTCTTGCGCTGCAGGAAGTCGCTGTTCTGGTAGGAAGTCAGCATCCCCTTGCGGTTCTTGTAGTAGTTGTTGACGCTGGCGATCTGGCCGGCGTACTTCAGCTTGGCGGCCGGGTCGTTCTTGGTCTCGCGCTCGATGATCGCCAGGGTCTCGCCCGAGGCCTGGACGAAGGCCGGGTAGTTCCAGTCGAAGGTGAAGGCGACTTCCGACGGCAGGCGGTGGCGGTTGGTGCGGCCCGGATAGCCCAGGACCATGATGAAGTCGCCTTCCTTCGAGCCTTCCTTGGCGATCTTCAGGTGGTGCTTCGGCTGGTAGGGGACGTTATCCTTCGAGAACTCGGCGGCCTTGCCGTCCTTGCTCACGTAGGCGCGGTAGAAGCCGTAGTCGCCGGTGTGGCGCGGCCACATCCAGTTGTCGGTGTCGCCGCCGAACTTGCCCACGCCGGCAGGCGGCGCATGCACCAGGCGCACGTCGCGGATCTCGAGCTGCTTGAGGCGGTAGAACTCCAGGCCGCCGTAGTAGCTGGCCACGGTGCAGCGGTAGCCGGCGTCTTTCTCGCACTCGGCCTGCAGCGTCTTCTGGTTCTTTTCGATGGCGTCCAGGCGCGCCTTGCCGCTCAGCTTGGCGACTTCCGGGGTGATGATCTTGTCGGTGACATTGGCCACTTCCTCGGTCACGTAGACGCGGCTGCCCGGCGCGGCCGGCAGTTCCTCGCCCAGCGTCTTGGCCAGGAAACCGTTGGCCAGCAGGTCGCGTTCAGGGGTCGAGTTGACCGCCACGCTGTTGTACACGCAGTGGTGGTTGGTCACGACCAGGCCCTGCGGCGAGACGAAGGACGCCGAGCAACCGCCCAGGCTCACGATCGCGCCCATCGGGAATTCGGTCAGTTTGGTCAGGGTCGCCGGGTCCAGCTTGAGGCCGGCGGCTTTCAGTTGCTTGGCTACTTGTGGCAGCTGCTGCGGCATCCACATGCCTTCGTCGGCGTGTGCGGCGAAGCTGCTCAGGATGGCGAGCGAGAGGAGGGTTTTTTTCATTCGCGTCAGTCTTGGGTGGGTAAGAAACAATGTCTCCGTGGAGCACCCAAGAGTATCTGTATGTGACGTGTGAACGTCAACCAATATTTCGACGCGTGAATGAGCACCTCAGCAAAACCTTTTCTGCTGGAAACTCCTCCGTCATTACAATTGTTTGCCGACCAAGGACACCGCCCAGGTGGCGAAACGCTGGTACCAGGGCCGCTTGGCGAACTTGTGCTGGGACACCGGCGTGGCGCGCGCCCAGTCGGCTTCGAAGATGGCGATGTGCTTGCGCGCGAATTCCTCGTCCATCACGTTCAGGTTGGCTTCGTCGTTGATGCTGAACGAGCGGTTGTCGAAGTTGGTGGAACCGACCGACACCAGGAGCGAATCCACCACCAGCGACTTCACATGGAACATGGTCGGGTCGTACTCGGAAATCTGCACCCCGGCCGCCAGCAGTTCTGGCCAGCGTTCGCGCGAGGCCGCTTTCACCAGGTCGGAGTCGATGATCTTGCCTGGCGTAATCAAGCGCACGCGCACGCCGCGCTTGGCGGCCGCGATCAGGGTGCGGATGGTCAGGTCGTCCGGCACGAAATAGGAGGCCGACAGGTCGATGGTCTTGCGCGCGGCGGTAATGGCCATCAGGTACATCAGGTGCATCGACTCGCTGCCGCCGGTAGGCGAGCTGGCGAACATCTGGGCCGGCTGCGTGCCTTTCGGCTCCAGCGCAGGGAAATAGTCCGGGCCGTCGAGGACCATGCCGGTGGCCTTGGTCCAGTTGTCGATGAACACCGCCTGGATCTGGCCGACCACGGGGCCTTCGACGCGGTAATGGTTATCGCGCCAGTGCTTCTCGTCCTCGGCATTGCCGCGCCACTGGTCGGCGATGCCGACGCCGCCGGTGAAGCCGACTTTGCCGTCGACCACCAGCAGCTTGCGGTGGGTGCGGTTGTTCATGCGCGCCAGCTTCCACCAGACCGGCTTGTGGTAGCGCTGCACCTGCACGCCGGCATCCTTCATTTCCTGCAGCAGCTCGTCGTTCATCTTGATGCTGCCCATGAAGTCGAGCATCAGGTGGACTTTGACGCCGGCGCGCGCTCGCTCGGACAGCGCGTCGGAAAATTCGCGGCCGATCGATTCGGCCCAATAAATATAGGTTTCGAGGGTGATGGTTTCCTTGGCGCCGCGAATCGCTTCCAGCATCGCGGGGAAGATCTCGTTGCCGTTGACAAGTACCTCGATCTTGTTGCCTTCGAGAATAGGGGGACCCAGCAGCACGCCGAGGGAACGGCGGAACTGCGGGTCGTGCGTATCGTATTGGCGGGTCAGTTGTCGCTCGATCTGCTTTTCGCTCGGCATGAAATTCAGCGCGAGGAAGCCGGCGATCAGCGTGACCACGCACGTGATCAAGACTGTCCAGAACATTTTTGAGCTCATCAGTCGAACCGCAGGGACAAAAAAACCAACGCGCGCGGCGTTGGTTTATAAGGCGCTACTCACTGTTATTAGCGTACACGGCCACGGCGCAGCAGATTCACGATGGCCAGCAGGATCACGGCGCCCAGGAACGAAACCAGGAGCGACGAGACACTGAAGTCATCCGAATTGATGGTGCCGGAACCAAACAGCGGGGAAAGCAGCCAACCGCCCAGGAAGGCGCCGACGATGCCGACCACGATATTGAGAATCATGCCTTGCTCAGCGTCAGTTTTCATGACCATGCTGGCCAGCCAGCCCAAGATACCACCGACAACGATCCAGATAATGAATAACATGTTGATTCCTCCTCGTAGTGGAAAAACATACCCCAGGCCACAGCTGCGGCCATGGAACAAAGTCTATTGACCTGCACCCCATCAGGTCGGTGCGGCAACGAACGTTAGATGCCGATTTTGCGGGGCTGTTCGCTCATCTGTAAAAAGTCCGGTGCAGGGTGCGTCAGCGAACAGAAGGGGGCATGGACGAGGCATAAGGTTTCAGAACTTGCAACACATTCTTGCAACCTGCCTTTGCTGCAGTACCAACGCTTCGGCACCATCACCTAGAAAGGGATTTTCCATGAGCAGCTACGATACGACGAACCAGAATTCGAATTCGCGCATGGTGACCGGTCTGTTCCCGGACCGTGCCAGCGCCGAGCGCGCCTACGGCTCGATCTCTGACCGCGGCTATGGCCGCGACGACGTCAACCTGATGATGTCGGATTCCACCCGCAAGACCCACTTCTCCGATACCGATACCGAGCTGGGCAGCAAAGCAGCCGAAGGCGCCGGCATCGGCGCCGGCATCGGCGGCACCATCGGCGCCGTCCTGGCAGGCATTGCCGCCGTCGGCACCACCCTGGTCCTGCCGGGCCTGGGCGTGGTCGTGGCCGGCCCGCTGGCGGCAGCCCTGGCCGGCGCCGGCGCAGGCGGCATCACCGGCGGCCTGATCGGTGCACTGATCGGCGCCGGCATTCCGGAAGAGCGCGCCAAGCACTATGAGGAAGGCATCAAGAGCGGCGGCATCGTGATGGGCGTGAACGCCCGCTCGCAAGAGGATGCGGCTCACTTCGAGCGCAGCTTCACCGAGCACGGCGCTTCGCACGTGATCGGCACCGGCCTGGGCGCCGCCGGCGGCGCCGCGCTGGGCGCAGGCATCGGCGCGGCAGCCGGCCCGGTGGGCATGGCGGCTGGCGCTGCGATCGGCGGCATTGCAGGCGGCATCGCCGGCAAGGGCGCGGCCGAAGTCGTGAACCCGAAAG
>NZ_JAGKSG010000005.1:0-172108 GCF_018119385.1 Massilia sp. AB1
GGACGAAGGTTTGCTGCAGCTGCTCTTCCGGATATCCGACATGAAAATCATTGGGGAGGCAACGTTTAATGAAGTTCAAGCTTGAAAAAGTCCGCTACGTGCCTAAACAACTCGCGCCAGGGGTCCTCTATGTGTCCTATGAGTTTGGCACTGCGGCGCATCTCTGTGCTTGCGGGTGCGGCGCAAAAGTGCGCACGCCGCTGGGACCGGCAGAATGGTCGATCAAGGAGCATTCTGCAGGACCATCGCTGTGGCCATCAGTTGGAAATTGGCAGCGGCCCTGTAAGTCCCATTATGTTATTTCAGAAGGCGAAGTCGAGTGGGCTCCGCGTTGGTCAGAAGCTCAGGTGCATGCTGGACGTGCTAACGAACAACGGCGTCGCGAAGCTTACTTCGCGCAACGGAAACACAGTCGTCGTGGAACTTGGGGCCACTTAACGCAATGGCTTAAAGGGCTTTTCAACTGAACTTCGCCGCTACCGCTTCGGTTCGACGATCTTGTTCCAAACAAGCAGCTTATCGTCGAAAGACATATGAGCGTAAGCTGGCGATGACGACGGCAATACGAGGGTTTCGAAGCCTGCCGCGCTAAAACGTTGCTCGGATTTGCCGGAGGTCTTACCGTTGAAGCAGACGCGGAAAAGATGGGGGCTGTGCCGTAGCAAAACGCCGAATTCGTTGGCCTGCGCCTGTCGAATGGCAGCGTCAAGGCTTCCTTCACGCTTGCAAGCAGCAATGGTGTCCCACAAGCCGATCTGATGAGCGAGCAAGCGAGTCAATCGCTCGTCGTAACCCATATCTGAAAGAGGCTCGCCGATTACCGCAGACAGAAGCCGCCAGAACTGATTCCTTGGATGGGCATAGTATCGCTTTGCCGATAGCGAAGCCTCACCAGGAAAACTCCCAAGAATAACAATACGGGTTTGTTGATCAAGAACGGGGGACAAGCCAACTAGCATAGGAAGAATTTGCCTGGAGTAAGTTAACGTAGCAACACGCGAAATGAACGCTTCGTCTCTAAAGACCAACTATAAAAGGGAGTCAAAGTCAGAAGCCATGCAGGTTCTAGGTCGGTTACGCAAAAACGCTGAACAAACCTCGTCACGCATAATCCGGTGGGCGTAATACTGCTGGGCGGCGAGCGAGGCGGCGCCGGGGAAGCTGCCGAGGACGAGGATGCGGGTCCCGGCGTCGATGACCGGGGCAAGCCCGGTAAGGGTCGCGGAAGTCGGGGTATCGAGGGGGTTCGGCATGGGGGCATTGTAGCCTCGCGATGCCGAACCCGATGCGCGCTTCGTGGATCAGTTATGGATGTATTTGCTGAACACGTCGCTGAAGTCGCATTTGGTGTGCGTCTCCAGCATCGCAGTGTTCACGGCAGCCAGCAGTTCGCCGAACTGGCCCGCCACGCCGCCCGCCGGCGCCGTATTCAGCTTGTGCATCGACGCGGTGGCGTCCAGCGCGCGCAGGGCGTTGTCGCGGCCGACGGCATCGCGGTGCTGCTGCTTGCCGATCGAGATCAGGGCCTTGTAGATGTCCTTGAGCTGTTCGATGTGGGATTTCTTGACGTCGATGCTGAAGGTCGTGTCGCCGGCCCGGAATTTGAGTTCGACGTCCATGTCGAGCGTACCGGCGGTTTCGATGCTGACGTCGGAGATATGGGTGGACGCGTATTCGTAGCGCTTGATCGAGCGCTTCGAGGACACGGCGGAATCGCCGTCCACGTGGATCAGCGCCACGTTGGTGAAGCAGTACTCGTCCTTCTTGCTCTTGATGAGGAAGAAGATCTGCTCGCCGTCTTCCGAGAACAGGTAATCGTCGGCGTCGACCTTGTCGTAATCCTTGGGCGAGACGATCACGCCGATATCGCTGATGCCGAGGGCCTCTGCGGCCAGCTTCTTGAACATGTCCAGGACTCCATCGCTGTGAAAGATGTCCTTTTATACACGTAAATCTGCGTCTTGCGCCCTCCTTCTCCCGACACGATGTTGCTCTCTCACAACGAACTTCTGTATTTTATGTCTTTACGCTTGATTAACCCTCGACCACTTAGTCAAACTACAAGTTTTGCTCATCCTGTCTATGCAACAGGCGCCAGGCGCATGACGCGTGCCGGCGGCAGCGAGTGACTTTTCTTATAGATTGGACATCGGTATGGATACACGCTTCAAGCATTCCCTGCTCGCCCTGGCCGTCGCCAGCGCTTTCCCGCTGCACGCCAGCGCCCAGGAAACCCCGCCCGCCGAGGAGGCGAAGAAGCCCGGCCAGCTGGAGACCGTGATCGTGACCGCACAGCGCCGCGCGGAAAACATCCGTGACGTGCCGATGTCCATCGCCACCGTGAAGGGCGAGAAGCTGGACGTGCTGACCTCGGGCGGCCAGGACATCCGCTTCCTGAGCGGCCGTTCGCCGTCCGTGTCGGTCGAATCGGACTATGGCCGCACCTTCCCGCGCTTCTACATCCGCGGCCTGGGCAACACCGACTTCGACCTGAACGCGTCGCAGCCGGTCGGCCTGGTGATGGACGACATCGTCCAGGAAAACCCGATGCTGAAGGGCTTCCCGGTGTTCGACGTGGACCAGATCGAAGTGCTGCGCGGCCCGCAGGGCACCCTGTTCGGCCGTAACTCGCCGGCCGGCGTGATCAAGTTCGACTCGGCCAAGCCGGTGTTCCGCAAGGAAGGCTACGTCAACGTCGGCTTCGGCAAGGACCGCGTGCGCAACATCGAAGGCGCCATCAACATCCCGGCCAACGACGTCTTCGCCACCCGTATCTCGGTGCAGTCGCAGCACCGCGGCGACCGCGTGCACAACGACCGCCCGAACGCGCCGACCCGCGACTTCGAAGGCTACAAGGACAACGCCGGCCGCATCCAGTTCCTGCTCAAGCCGACCAAGGACTTCAGCGCGCTGCTCAACCTGCACGCCCGCGACATGGACGGCAACGCCACCCTGTTCCGCGCGAACATCCTGAAGAAGGGCACCAACGAGCTGGTCGACAACTTCGACTACAAGTCCTACCCGACCGACGGCCTGAACACCCAAAGCCTGAAGAACAAGGGCGCCAGCCTGCGCCTGCGCTGGGATACCCCGGGCCTGACCTTCCACTCGATCACCGGCTACGAGACCCTGGAATTCTTCAGCCGCGCCGACGTCGACGGCGGCTACGGCGCCGTCTATGCGCAGCCGATGGGTCCGGGCTTCATCCCCTTCGTGGTGGAGACCGCCGACCTGATTCCGGACCATAAGCAGCTGTCGCAGGAATTCCGCGTCGAGTCCAACAACAAGGGCCCGCTGCAGTGGATCGCCGGCCTGTTCTACTTCGACGAGCAGATCCAGATCGATTCGATCTCCTTCGATTCGCTCGCGCCGGGCAATCCGCAGAACTTCAACTACGCGACCCAGAGCCAGGACGCCAAGTCGTGGGCGGTGTTCGGCACCGTCAACTACACCGTCACCGACGCGTTCAAGCTGCGCGCCGGCCTGCGCTACACCAAGGACAAGAAGGACTTCGTGGCGCGCCGCATCGAGACCGGCGGTTCGACCAACCTGCCGCTGCACGATTCGTCGAACAACGTGAGCTGGGACCTGAGCGGTACCTACACCCTGAACAAGGACACCAACCTGTTCGGCCGCATCGCGACCGGCTACCGCGCCGCCTCCATGCAGGGCCGCCTGTTCGACCTGACCTCGCTGCCGTCGCAGGCTGACGCCGAGAAGATCGTGTCGGTGGAATTCGGCGTCAAGCAGGACCTGTTCGACCGCCGTGCGCGCATGTCGGCCACCGTGTTCGACTACCGCATGAAGGACAAGCAGCTGACCGCGGGTTCCGGCACCGTCAACATGAACCAGCTGGTCAACGCCGACAAGGTCACCGGCCGCGGCGTCGAACTGGACTTCCAGGCCAACCTGAGCGACGCCTGGAGCATGACCTTCGGCACCAGCTACAACGACACCGAAATCAAGGACCCGAACCTGTTCGTGCAGTCCTGCGGCAGCGGCTGCACCACCCTCGATCCGCGCCGCACCTTCACGGACGCGAACGGCAACGTGATCGGCTCCGCCGCCATCATCGACGGCAACCCGCTGCCGCGCGCACCGAAGTGGCAGCACAACCTCACCCTGCGCTTCAGCCAGCCGCTGGGCAACGGCGAGATCTACGCCTTCACCGACTGGGCTTACCGCACCTCGTACAACTTCTTCCTGTACGAAGCGGCCGAGTACAAGGCGAAGGAACTGCTGGAAGGCGGCCTGCGCGTGGGCTATCGCTGGAACGACGGCAAGTATGAAGTGGCAGCTTACGGCCGCAACATCACCAACCGTATCCAGGCGCTGGGCGCGATCGACTTCAACAACCTGACTGGTATCGTCAACGAGCCGCGCACTTATGGTGTGCAGTTCAAAGCGAACTTCTAAGTCAGCCTAAAGACCGTCGGCCCGGCCTTCGCCGGGACGACGTTTTTACGCTGACTCAATCTCACGCAATTACTTCATCCACACCGCGTAATTCGTCCCCGACGTCTGCAAGGTCCACCCTGCCCCCGGGCTCCAGCTGTTCGGCCCGATCTTCATCGCCAGCTGCCGCGTGCTGCCCGTAATGATGGCCGCATACAGCCCCTGCGTCGCCTGCTGGATCGCCACTGCCGACGTCGAATGCACCCCCGCCGCCTTGCGCGCCGCCATCAGCGCGGCGATCGGCGTCTTCAGTCCCCAGTTGTAGATGTGCGGGTAGTACACCGTCGGGATGCCCGGATGGCTGAGGATGTAGGCATAGCCCTGCATCACCGCGCCGCACGGCACCGGCCAGTGGTTCTGGCCAGTGCTGCAGCTCTCCGACGGACCGGTGTCGTGGTTGTCGACGAAGGTCACCGACATCGCCGGCCACCAGCCCAGCGCGCCCTGCGGCTTGCCGGCCGAATCCTTCAGGCGCCAGTAATTGCCGTTCGCAAGCGCATCGTTGAGCAGGCCCTTGGTGGTGAAGTCGAAGGCGCCGCAGCTGTTGTTGGTGCCGTTGATCCAGTTCATGATTGCCTGGCGGTGCGGGTTGACGTCGTTCAGGTTCAGGTCCGTCCACAGCTCGCCCACGCAGAACTCGGCCCCGAAGGCGTTCGCGTACTGCCCCGCATAGCTGGCGCCGAAGCCCTTCACATAATCAAAGCGCAGGCCGCTGAAGCCCACCGGCTTGATCGTGGAATTGAGCCAGGTGGTGATGCCGTTCTGGACCTCGCCCACGTTGCGGTGATCGAGGTCGCGCGCGGCGCTGAAGCCGTCGCCGGTGTCGGCGTTACCCAGGCCGCAGTTGCATTCATCGTTGTTGACGATGGCCCAGGTGGTCCAGTTGGGATTGGTGAGGTCGGACCAGCCGGTGGTGCCCACGCGGTGGTTGACGACGACATCAGCCACTGCCTTGATGCCGTTGTTGGTGAAGGCGCGCACCACGTTGGTCAGCTCGGCCGAGCTGCCGTACTTCGAATTCAGGTTGTTCAGCTGGCGCGGCATATAGCCTTCGACCGCCCCGGAATCCGAAGGCGGCGGGAACCAGACGTGGGTGATGCCCATGCCCTTGAGGTCGGACACGTTGTTAAGCAGGGTGTTGTACCAGTTCGGGTTGCTGTAGCGGGCAGAGTTCCAGTGGAAGCCCTGCAGCAGAACAGCCTGGCTGTTGCCGGATTGGGCCGGCGGGGTGGCGGCGCTGGCCTGGATTGACAGGGCCAATGTGGTCATTGCAAGCATGGCGCTGAGGCGCGTTTTTTTCTTCATGTCTCCTCCGAGAGTGTGGTGCGGTTGGTGTGGATTCCTTCAAAAAAAGCAGAAACTACAGGTTTCTTTATTACACGAACATTAGGTAGAAAAACTACTTCACAACTGTCATTACGGCGCGGTTGCCAGCGCGATAATCGCGTTTACCGCACAACGGTGTCAAACGAATTCAACGGTTTTATGTAGTTTCGCTACTTAATTGCGACTTCTGCACCAACGTCCGAATGCAAAAAAAGCGGCGGGCGCTGTCGCGCACCGCCGCAAGGGCAAAACTCCCAAGGGAAAGAAAATCGATCAGTTCTGGGCCAGGGTGTTCCCTTCCACACCGGCGCCGTCCCAGCCGCCGCCCAGTGCCCGGATCAGCGCCACCGTCGTCACCGCGCGATTGCCGCGCAGCTGGACCGCGGTGCGTTCGACCGCGGCCAGGTTGCGCTGGGCGTCCAGAAGCTCGAGGTAGCTGGAGCGTCCGGCGTCGTAGAGCTTCTGCGCCAGGTCGGCCGAGCGGCGCGCCGAGACCAGGGCCGCGTCGATCTGCTCGCCCTGTCCTGCCAGGATACGCAGGCCGGCCAGGTTGTCCTCGACTTCGGCGAAGGCGTTCAGGACGTTCTGGCGATAGGTGCCCACCGATTCCTCGAGCGCCGCTTCGCTGCGGATCACGTTGTTGCGGTTGCGGCCGCCGTCGATCAGGGGCATCGCCAGCAGCGCGCCCGTGACCCAGGAGCGGCTGCTCCACTTGAACACCTCGGAGAAGGTGCCGCCGATGCCGCCACCGGCCGCGCTCAAGGTCAGCGCCGGGAACATCGCGCCGCGCGCCACGCCGATGCGGGCGTTCGCCGCTTCCATCGTACGCTGGGCCGCCACGATGTCGGGACGGCGCTCCAGCAGCGAGGACGGCAGGCCGGCCGGAATGGTCGGCATCAGGGTCGAGTCCAGCAGCGGGCTCGGACCTGCCACGTAATCCGCCGCCGGCTTGCCCAGCAGGACCGCGAGCTGGTGCTCGGTGGTGGCGCGCTGGCGCTGCAGGCCGATGGCTTCGGCGCGCGCCGTGGCCAGCTCGGTGCGGGCGCGCGACAAATCGAACTCGCCAATGTCGCCCAGGTCGAAGCGGCGCTGGGTGACCTTGACGCTTTCCTCGCGCAGGCCGACGGTACGGTTCACGGTCTCGAGCTCCGCATCCAGGGCGCGCAGGCGGAAGTAGGTCTGGGCCACGTCCGCCTGCAGCGACAGCAGCACAGAACGGAAGTTGGCTTCCGAGGCCACCGCATCGCTGCGCGCCGCCGAGACGCCGGCCGCCACGCGGCCGAACAGGTCGACCTCGTAGCTGGCCGTGAGGCTGGCGCTGTAGCTGGTCTGGGCCGGGGTCGGCGTGCCCTGCGGCAGGTTCGCTTCCAGCGGCGCCGGGCGGGCGCGCTGGGCGCCGACACCCACGCCCACTTGCGGCAGGCGGTCGGCGTTGGCGATGCCGGCGATGGCGCGCGCCTGCTTGACGCGGGCGGCCGCCACGGCCAGGTTGGCGTTGTTGGCCGTGGCCTCGTCGATCAGGGCGGTCAGCGCCGAATCGTTGAAGGCCAGCCACCACTGGCCGCGCGGCTGCTGTTCGGCCGGCTGCGCCGGCTTCCAGCGCGAGCCTTCGATGCCGGCCACTTCGGCAGCGGGCTGCGGCGTTTGCGACTCGCGGAATGCTGTCGGGGTGGCGATCTGCGGCTGCTTGAATTCCGGGGTGGCGCAAGCCGTCAGGATCAAAGCCGCTAGCAGCGGGGCCACGCCCCTTGCAATCATCTTATTCATCTTAATGCACTCCTTCCGTGCCATGCGCAGCCGCGTGGGCATGAGCAGGCTTTTCGAAACGCTTGGCCAGCATGCGCAGCAGCACGTAGAACAGCGGGGTCAGGAACAGGCCGAAGAAGGTCACTCCCAGCATGCCCGAGAACACCGCAATACCGATGGCGTGGCGCATCTCCGCGCCGGCGCCGCTCGAGAACACCAGCGGGATCACGCCGGCGATGAAGGCGATCGAGGTCATCAGGATCGGACGCAGGCGCAGGCGGGAAGCTTCCAGCGCGGCGTCGATCACGCTGCGGCCGTGGTCTTCCAGTTCGCGGGCGAATTCCACGATCAGGATCGCGTTCTTCGAGGCCAGGCCCACCAGCACGAACAGGGCGATCTGGGTGAAGACGTTGTTGTCGCCACCGGTCAGCTTCACGCCGATCAGCGCGCACAGGATCGACATCGGCACGATCAGGATCACCGACAGCGGCAGGGTCCAGCTCTCGTACTGGGCGGCCAGCACCAGGAACACCAGCAGCACGCACAGCGGGAACACGTAGATCATGGTGTTACCGGCCAGGATGTCCTGGTAGGTCAGCTCGGTCCATTCGTAGCTGATCCCCTTCGGCAGCACTTCCGCGGCGATCTTCTCCATCGCGGCCTGGGCCTGGCCCGAGGACACGCCCGGCGCCGGTCCGCCATTCAGCTCGGCGGCGACGTAGCCGTTGTAGCGCTGCACGCGGTCCGGACCGTAGGCGTCCTTGATGCGCATGAGCGAGGACAGCGGGATCATCTCGCCCTTGTCGTTGCGGACCTTGAGCTGCTCGATCTGTTCCGGATGCGAGCGGAACTGCGCGTCCGCCTGCACACGCACCTGGTAGGTGCGGCCGAACTGGTTGAAGTCGTTCACGTACATCGAACCCAGGTTGACCTGCAAGGCCTGGTTGATCTCGGCCAGCGACACGCCCAGCTGCTTGGCTTTCACGCGGTCGATGTCGGCGAACAGCTGCGGCACGTTGATCTGGAAGCTGGAGAACACGCCCGCCAGTTCCGGGGTCTGCCAGGCCTTGGCCTGCAGCGCCTGCATCGCCTTGTTCAGTTCATCGTAGCCGAGGTTGCCGCGGTCTTCGACCATCAGCTTGAAGCCGCCGGTGGTGCCCAGGCCGTTGACCGGCGGAGGCGACAGCACCAGCACGAAGGCGTCTTCGACGGCGCCCATGCGCTTGTTGATCTCGGCCGCGATGGCGTCGGCGCTCATGGCCTTGCCCTTGCGCTGGTCGAACGGCGCCAGGGTGGTGAACACGATGCCGGCGTTCGGCGCGTTGGTGAAGCCGTTGATCGACAGGCCCGGGAAGGCGACCGAGGATTCCACGCCCGGGATCTCCTTGGCGATCGCGGACATCTTGCGGATCACGGCGTCGGTGCGGTCCAGCGAAGCGGCGTCCGGCAGCTGGGCGAAGCCGATCAGGTAGGCCTTGTCCTGCTGCGGCACGAAGCCTGGCGGCACGGCCTTGAACATGAACACAGCCGCCACGGCCAGCGCCAGGTAGACGCCCAGCGCTGCGGTCTTGCGGCGCAGGACGCCCTTCACGCCCACTTCATACTGGTGCGACGAACGGCCGAAGAAGCGGTTGAAGGCGGCGAAGAAGCGGCCGAACACGGCGTCGATCATGCGGGTCAGGCGGTCCTTCGGCGCATTGTGCGGCTGCAGCAGCGAGGCCGCCAGGGCCGGGGCCAGGGTCAGCGAGGCAAAGGCCGAGATCACGGTCGAGATCGCGATGGTCAGGGCGAACTGGCGGTAGAACTGGCCGGTCAGGCCCGACACGAAGGCGATCGGCACGAACACGGCGCACAGCACCAGCGCGATCGCGATGATCGGGCCGCTGACTTCCTTCATCGCCTGGATGGTGGCGTCGCGCGGCGACAGGCCATTGGCGATGTTGCGCTCGACGTTCTCCACCACCACGATGGCGTCGTCGACCACGATGCCGATCGCCAGCACCAGGCCGAACAGCGACAAGGTGTTGATCGAGAAGCCGAAGCCCAGCATCACGGCGAAGGTGCCCACCACCGAGACCGGCACGGCCAGCAGCGGGATGACGGACGCGCGCCAGGTCTGCAGGAATACGATCACCACCAGCGCCACCAGGGCCACGGCTTCCAGCAGGGTGTGGATGACGGAGTCGATCGATTCGCGCACGAACTGGGTCGGGTCGTAGACGATGCTGTAGGCGACGCCTTTCGGGAAGTCCTTGGACAGTTCTTCCATCCTGGCGCGCACGTCGGCGGACAGCTGCAGGTCGTTCGCGCCAGGCGCGGCGAAGATCGGGATCGCGACCGCCGACTTGTTGTTCAGCAGCGAGCGCAGCGCATACGAGCTGGAACCCAGTTCGATGCGCGCCACGTCCTTGAGCAGGGTGGTGCCGCCGTCGGTGTTGGTCTTGAGGACGATGTTGCCGAAGTCCTCGGTCGACTGCAGGCGCCCCTGGGTATTCAGGGTCAGCTGGAAGTCGGCGTCCTTGGCGGGACCCTGGCCGACCACGCCGGCCGCAACCTGCACATTCTGCTCGCGGATCGCGGCGACCACGTCGCCGGCGGTCAGGTTGCGGGCGGCGACCTTCTGCGGGTCGAGCCAGACGCGCATGGCGTAGTCGCCCGAACCGAAGATCTGCACCTCGCCCATGCCCTTGATGCGGGCCAGCTGGTCCTTCACGTTCAGCACCGCGTAGTTGCGCAGGTACAGGTCGTCGTAGCTGCCGTCGGGCGAGTTCAGGTGGACCACCATGGTCAGGTTGGGCGAGGCCTTCACCGTGGTGACGCCGATCTGGCGCACCTCTTCCGGCAGGCGCGGCAGGGCGCGCTGCACGCGGTTCTGCACCGCGGTCTCGGCCTGCTCGACGTCGGTGCCGATCTTGAAGGTCACGGTCAGCGCCAGCGCGCCGTCCGAGGTGTTTTGCGAGGACATGTAAAGCATGTCCTCGACGCCGTTGATCTGCTCTTCCAGCGGCGTGGCCACCGTTTCGGCGATCACTTTCGGGTTCGCGCCCGGATACTGGGCGCGCACCACCACCGAAGGCGGCACCACTTCCGGATACTCCGACACCGGCAGCTTGAAGATCGAGATCAGGCCGCCGACGAAGATGAGCACCGACAGCACCGCCGCGAAGATCGGTTTGTCGACAAAGAATTTAGGGAAGTTCATACATTACTCCTTGGCGCCGGCGTCCGCCATGGCCAGTTTGGTGTCCTTGCTGCCGCCCGCCTTGGCTGTCGCGGTCATCGGCACGACTTGCGGGGCGATCGGCGCGCCGGGACGCACGCGCTGCAGCCCGTTGACGACGATCTTCTCGCCCGGCTTCAGGCCTTCGCGCACGATGCGCAGGCCGTCGATGGTCGGGCCCAGCTTGACGGCGCGGTATTCGGCCTTGTTGTCTTTGCCGACCACGAACACGAACTTGCGGTCCTGGTCGGTGTTGACGGCGCGGTCGTTGATCAGGATCTGCGGACGCGCTTCGCCGCCGGCGATCTGCACGCGGGCGAACAGGCCGGGCGCCAGCTGGCGGTCGGCATTGGCCAGGGTGGCGCGCATGCGCACGCTGCCGCTCTGGCTGTCGAGGCGGTTGTCGACGAATTCGAGCTTGCCGCTGTGCGGGAAGCCGTCTTCGTTGGCCAGGCCGACCTTGACGTCGACCGCCTGGCCGGCGTGGGCGCGGCGGCTGACGCGCAGGTAGGTGTCTTCGTCGCCGTCGAAGCTGGCGTAGATGCGGTCCAGCGACACGACCGAGGTCAGCACGGCCGACGCGTCGACCAGGTTGCCCAGGGTGATCTCGGCCTTCGACACGCGGCCGTCGATCGGCGACAGCACGCGGGTGTAGGCCAGGTTCAGCCTGGCCGCTTCGTACTGGGCCTGGGCCGCGCGGGCGCTGGCGTCCAGTTCCTTCTGGCTGGCGGCGCGCTCGTCGAATTCGCGCTGGGCGATGGCTTTATCCGCCAGCAGGCGCTCGGCGCGCTGCAGTTCCAGGCGCGCCAGGTCGGCGCGGGCCTTGGCTGCCGCCGCGGCGGCGCCGGCGCGGTCGGCTTCGGCCTGGTAGGGGCGTGGGTCGATCACGAACAGCAGGTCGCCCTTCTTCACTTCGGCGCCCGGTTTGAAGTTCACGGCGGTGATGTAGCCCGACACGCGCGGGCGGATCTCGACCACCTCGATCGCTTCCAGGCGGCCCGAGAATTCCTGGGTCTCCAGCACCGGCTTCTCGAGCACCACCGCGGCCGACACCGGCGGTGCGGGCGCCGCCGCCGGGGCGTCATTGCTGTTGGCGTCGGCGCAGCCCGTGAGGCCGGCGCCTGCCAGGCCGGCCACCGCGAGTGCGGCGACCATGATGCGAACTTTGCCCGTCCATCCTTGTTGGCTATTCATGATTAACCTTTCTTATTTAGTACTTGATAAAAGCTTGCGCGGCCCCGCTAGTACGGAAACGCAGGCAAAAAGAGGCCCTCCCGCGCCAGTGGGCACGGTTGAACGTCATTCAGTGGATTAAGTCGGAACGCTAGCTAGCGTCGACACCTTTCGGTGCATATGCGCATGTTGGTCATGGCGAACTCCCTTCATCGAAATCATTGCCTGCAAACCGCAGGTAAAGCGCTACCCCTGCCCTACACTCGGTAAGGCATGTGCGCGGTTCTCTGGAATCGGGGTCGGTGCCCCTTATGGTAGCCGCGCTAGACGGGCGCGCCTCCTTGTCCCTCGAGTCCCGAGAGGAAGATGCTGATCTCGCCCATCGCATGCACCTTGCACGCGCATTCGGTGCGGCCGTTCGGGTCGGTCAGCTGGGCCGGGGGCAGGCGGCGCACCGTGGTGCGCACACCTGCGTTAATCAATTTGGCGCCGTATTGTTCAGCCTCGTCGCGCAATGGGTCGTCTTCGGCCGACAGGATCAGCGCCGGCGGCAGGTTCTTCAGCCGGCTCGACTGCAGCGGCGACGCGTACGGATGGGCGCGATCAGCGGCGTTCGGCAGGTAGCCGCGGTAGGCTTCGGCGCACACGGCGGTCACTTTCTCGCGGTCCGGGCACAGGGTCATCTGGCGCATCGAGCAGGTGGTCAGGCCGGGATCGAGCATCGGCATGATCAAGAGCTGGCCTGCCAGGGACGGGCCGCCGCGGTCGCGCGACATCAGGCCGCACACCGCCGCCAGGTTGGCTCCCGCTTCGATGCCGGACACCACCAGCTGCTTGCCGGTCCAGCCGAGCTTGGTCTTGTTCTTCTTGGCCCACAGCAGGACCGCATGCGCATCCTCGACCGCAGCCGGGAAAGGGCTCACGGTGGCCAGGGTGTAGCGCGAGGCCAGCACCAGCGGCTGGTGGTCGCTTTCGGCGAGCATGCGCAGGAACTCGTCCGCATCGTCCATGTCGTCGGCGATGAAGCCGCCGCCGTGGAAGAACACCACCAGCGTGTCGCGCTTGGGGGCGGGTCCCGCCACGTAGAGACGTGCGCCGAGCGGGCCGGTGGCGCCGCCGACGTCGAGCTCGCGCACCTTCACAGCCAGATTGTCCGGCACCGCGCTCATCGGGCAGCCTCTTGTTCACCAAGTTGAACAATGTTTTCCTGGCCATTGCACTCGCCGGCGCAGGCCATCTGCACCTGGGCGGTCAACGCATGCAGGCCGCGGGCTTCCAGGCCGGCGGCGCGCGAGTAGGCGTCGGTGCCCAGCAGGCCCGCCAGCGCGATTCCGCTGACAGCGACTGCGACCGTGGTGAAGATTCCGTCCCGAATGCTCATGACCAGCTCCGTTAAACGTTGCGTATTTATTTGTTGCGATGCACACATAATAGACATCATCTACAATCGGATAAAGATGGCAATGCCGAATTGATTGTTCGGATTGTTGAACAATGACACCGTTCTGTCATCCGGAGGACAGGAAATGAACAAGTTACAGGCCATGGAAGTCTTCGTGCAGGTGGTCGATTGCGGCAGCTTCACCAAGGCGGCCGACGCCCTGCAGCTGCCCAAGGCGACGGTATCGACCCTGGTGCAGTCGCTCGAAACCACCCTCTCGGCCAAGCTGCTGCACCGCACGACGCGCCAGGTGACGGTGACCTCGGACGGCGCCGCCTATTATGAGCGTTGCGTGCGGATCCTGTCGGACGTGCGCGACGCCGAGGAATCGCTCTCGCGCCACCGCCTCAGCCCGAGCGGCCGGCTGCGGGTCGATGCGCCCACCGGCCTGTCCTCAGAAATCCTGCTGCCCGCCCTGCCCGATTTTTTCGAGCGCTACCCCGACATCACCATGGAGCTGGGCAGCAGCGACCGCCCTGTCGACCTGGTCGAGGAAGGCGTGGACTGCGCCGTGCGCGGCGGCGAGCTGGTCGACCTGAGCCTGATCGCACGCCGGGTCGGCGTGGTCAATTTCGTCACCTGCGCATCGCCCGCCTACATCGAGCGCTTCGGCATGCCGGAACATCCGCGCGACCTGGAACGCCACCGCTGCGTGAATTATTTCTCCGCCAAGACCGGCAAGATCTACAACTGGGACTTCACCCGCGACGGCGAGCGCATCGAGCTGGCGCTGCCGGGCGTGATCGCGCTGAACGACTCCAACGCCTACATCGAGGCCGGCCTGTCGGGACTGGGCATCATCTTCATGGCCGACTACCTGCTGACCGGGCACCTGGCCACGGGCCGCGTGGTGCGCCTGCTGCCGGATTGGCGCTCCGACCCGCTGCCGATCCACATCGTGTATCCGCAGAACCGCCACCTGTCGGCCAAGGTGCGCGTGTTCGTGGAATGGGTGTCCGAGCTGTTCGCCAACAATCCGCATCTGCGCCTGCAGCCGGCCGACAGCGCCTTGAACCCACCGCCCCTGCCGCCGGATGCTTTCCGGCTGGGACAGTCGGTGTAGAATCGGCGCATAACGATAATGCCGGAGACCACCATGGAACATGCATCGCAACCGCGCCAGATCGACATCCTGCTGGCGAAGTATGCGGAGAGCCACCAGAACCCGACCAACGAGCTGATTCACTTCGTCTGCATTCCGGCGATCGTCTTCAGCCTGCTGGGCATCCTGTGGGCGATCCATCCGGTGGTGGCGCTGGCGGTGGTGCTGGGATCGATGGTGTATTACCTCAAGCTGTCGCGTCCCTTCGCCATGGGCATGGGTGCGATGAGCCTCATCATGCTGGCCCTGCTCGCGCTGCTGCCCGGGATGACCGTGCTGCCGGTATCGATCGCGGTCTTCGTCGTGGCCTGGATCGGGCAGTTCATCGGCCACAAGATAGAAGGGAAGAAGCCATCGTTCTTCGACGACCTGCGCTTCCTGCTGATCGGGCCATTGTTCGTCCTGAGCTTCCTGTATCGCCGGATGCGCCTGGCCTACTGAATCATCCACACCACATCGCGCTGGCGGCGGCGGTGCCTCCCCAGCGAGATGCATGCGAGAAAGCCGCGGAGCACGTATACTTCCGCGAATGCCTTCTCCCGTCCTGTTCACCGTCGCCTGCCTGATCTGGGGCTCCACCTTCTGGGCCATCACCTTGCAGCTGGGGCACGTCGCTCCTTCCGTCTCGGTCGCCTATCGATTTTTCCTTGCCGCCGCCGCGCTGTTCGCCGTCTGCCTCGTGCGCCGCGACCGCCTGCTGCTGCCCTGGCGCACCCAGGGCTGGATGGCGCTGCAGGGCTTCCTGACCTTCGGCATTTCCTACGTCTGTACTTACGAGTCCGAGCTGCACGTGGTCTCGGGCCTGGTGGCCGTGATGTTCGCGCTGATGGTGTTCTGGACGCCCATGTGGAGCCGCATCTTCTTCGGGACCGGCATCAGCCGCCGCACCCTCGCCTGCGGCGTGGCCGCGACCGTGGGCGTGGCCTTGCTGTTCTATCATTCGATCGCCGACGCCTGGCGCGACCTGCAATCCGGCGGCGGCGGCGAATTCCTGGCCGGTGTGATCCTGGCCCTGGCCGCCACCCTCGCCAGTTCGGCCGGCAGCATCGTGGTCGGCAAGGTCAAGGAGCAGTGCGCCAACCTGCCGCTGTCCATGGCCTGGTCCATGCTGTGGGGCGCGTCCATGGTCGCCGTCTGGTGCGTCGTCAACGGCGACGCCTTCGTGCTGCCCACCGCGCCCAGCTACTGGATGGGCCTCGTCTACCTGTCGATCTTCGGCTCGGTGATCGCCTTCTTCGCCTACTTCACCCTGATCAGCCGCATCGGACCGCAGAAGGCCGTGTACATCGGCGTGGTCACGCCGGTGCTGTCGGTGCTGCTCTCGATCCAGCTCGAAGACTACCGTCCCGGCCCGGTCGAATTCCTCGGCATGATCGTCTGCCTGGCCAGCGTGGCCTGGGCCCTGCGCGCACCCGCAGCCAAAAAGGTGCAATCCGCTAACCTGAACAACGCCATCGAAACCCCATGAGCACTGAATCCGTCTTTTCCATCCGCCCCGCCCAGCCTTCGGACGTCGCCCACATCTACGGCATGATCGTGGAGCTGGCCGTGTTCGAGAAACTCGAACACCTGGTGGTCGCCACCGAAGCCATGCTGCACGACGGCCTGTTCGGCGCGCGCCCGTCCTGCGAAGCCATCATCGGCGAGGAGAACGGGAAAGTGGTGGCCTTCGCGCTGTTCTTCCATAACTTCTCGACCTTCCTGACCAAGAAGGGCCTGTACCTCGAAGACCTGTACGTGCTCCAGTCGCACCGCGGCAAGGGTTACGGCACACAGATGCTCAAGCGCCTGGCGCAAATCGCCGTGGAGCGCAATTGCGGCCGCTTCGAGTGGTCGGTGCTGGATTGGAACGAACCGGCGATCCAGTTCTACAAGGCGATGGGCGCCGACATCCTGCCGGACTGGCGCATCTGCCGCGTCACCGGCGACACCCTCACCGCGCTGGCCGAACGCCGCTAAACGCTCCACGCAAAGAAAAACCCACGGGGCCGTTGGCGCCGTGGGCGAACCCATTTTTGGCAAAATGGGGAGGGGAGATGGGAATCACTGAATGCACTATAGACGTGCATCCTTAACGATCCATTAAGCTTTACATTTGGTTACCGCCCTATTACCGTTTAGGTAATCATTACCCACGTGGAAATGCCTGCTTTGAGCGTGATCAAGCAAGCATTCTTAAAGACGGGGAATGTGATGTGGGGTGGACGGAGATCGCCCACCCAAGGCGCTACGGACGCAGCACGCCTGCCTTGTAGACAGCCTTGCAGGGATTGAATCCGATCGCATACGCCAGGTCGGCGGGACGTGCGATATCCCACAGGGCCAAATCGGCCTGCTTGCCCACTTCCAGCGTCCCGATCTGCTTCTGCAGCCCGAGCGCGCGCGCCGCATTGGCAGTCGTGCCGAGCAAGGCTTCCTGCGGCGTCAGGCGCCACAGGGTGCAGGCCATGTTCATTGCCAGCAGCAGCGAGGTCATGGGCGAGGTGCCGGGATTGCAATCCGTCGATACCGCCATCGGCACGCCGGCTTCGCGCAATGCGGCCACCGGCGGCTGCACGGTCTCGCGCAGGAAGTAATAGGCTCCAGGCAGCAGCACGGCCACCGTGCCCGCATTCGCCATGGCGGCGATGCCCTCCGGCGACAGGTATTCGAGATGGTCGGCGGAGAGTCCGCCAAAGCGCGCCACCAGCGCGGCGCCCTGCTGGTCCGACAGCTGTTCGGCGTGCAGCTTGACCGGCAGGCCGAGCTTGCGCGCGGCGGCGAAGATGCGTTCGGTCTGCGCATTGCTGAAGCCGATCCGCTCGCAGAAGGCGTCCACCGCATCGACCAGTCCCTGCCCGGCCAACTGCGGCAGCATGCGCTCGCAAACTTCGGTCACGTAGTCGTCGGCGCGGCCCGCGAATTCCGGCGGCAGCGCGTGCGCGCCCAGGAAGGTGGTCGCCACCCGCACCGGCAGCAGCTCGCCGATGCGGCGCGCCGCTTGCAGCATGCGCGTCTCGGACTCCAGCTCCAGCCCGTAGCCGGATTTGATCTCGAGCGTGGTCACGCCTTCGCGCAGCATGGCCTGCACGCGCGGCAGGCTGGCCGCGACCAGCGCGTCGACATCGGCTTCGCGCGTGGCGCGCACCGTCGACATGATGCCCCCGCCCTGGCGTGCGATGTCCTCATAGGTGGCGCCGTTCAGGCGCGCTTCCCATTCGTTGCTGCGGTTGCCGGCGTGGACGATGTGGGTGTGGCAGTCGACCAGCCCCGGCGTCATCCAGGCGCCGCCGCAGTCGTGCTCCTGCACCGCGCGCGGCGCCTGCGCGCGCGGTCCGATCCAGGCGATGCGCCCGTCCTTCACCGCCAGCGCGGCGTCGCGCTGTTCGCCGTAGCCGCCCGCCATCGTGGCCAGGTGGACGTTGGTGAACAGCAGGTCCATCTCACTCATACATTTCCTCGTCGTCTTCGTCGGAGTGGTAGTACACGTCGACGATGAAGATGGTCGCCTGCCCCGCTTCCAGGTTCCAGGTCTTGTCCGGGTCCAGCACCACGGCGTCGTAGCGCACCAGGCCGATGCGCTCCTCGTCGTTGGACAGTTCCAGGCTGTCGCCCTCGGCCAGGAACAGCACGGTGACGTCGGCGCGCGTCACGAAGCGCGAATCGCCGCTCAGGCGGCGGCGTCCGAACTGGTGGTAGCAGCGCTCGCTGCGCGTCATGACGTTGAAATCCGTCGTCACGCCCCGGCTGAGTTTTGCGAAGACTTCCGAGCTGCCGTCGAACTGGGCCACCGGCTCGGCTTCGCAAATCAGGCTCGGCTCGCCGTCGATCTGCAGGGTCATGCCGTGGCCCTCGACCAGGGCCAGGGTGCGGTCCACGCCGGGGAACTGCGAAAACGCGCCATCCTCGGCGATGGTCGCCAGGCTGACGCGCCAGTCGAAGTTCTCGAAGCCCGCATCCGGCGGCCCGATCGCGATCTCGATGGTGCTGCCGCCGCCGTTCTTCCACGGCACCGGCGACAGCCCTGCAAACGGAATCAAGACGGTCATTGGCTCCCCTCCCGCAATTGTTTCACTGCTTGCCGATAGCGCTGTGCGATCGCATCCTGCGCCATGTGGCGTCCACCTTGCACCACCCAGCGCCCGCCGCACAGCACGTCGCGCACCAGGTTGTCGTTACCGCAGAACAGGAAGCGTCCGAGCACGTCCGCATCCTGCACGCCGTCCAGGTTCGGATGGCTGCCGTCGAGCACCAGCAGGTCGGCGCGCCGGCCCTCTTCCAGCGCGCCCACGCGGCGTCCGGCCGCCTTGGCGCCACCCTGCAGTGCAGCTTGCCACAGGAATTCGCCCACGTCGCGCTGCTTTTGGGTGACGGCGACGTTGCGGCGCTGGTGGATCAGGCGCTGGCCGTATTCCAGCCAGCGCAGTTCTTCCACCGGGCTTTGCGAGACGTGGCTGTCGCTGCCCACGCCGAAGGCGCCGCCGGCCGCGATGAAGGGCTCGAGCGGGAACAGGCCGTCGCCCAGGTTCGCCTCGGTGGTCGGGCACAGGCCGGCGATCGCGCCGCTCCGCGCCAGGGCCTGCACTTCGCTGTCGTTCAGGTGGGTGGCGTGCACCAGGCACCAGCGCGCATCGAGCGCGACCTGGCCCATCAGGTATTCGACCGGGCGCTTGCCCGCATAGGCCAGGCATTGCTCCACCTCTCCCTGCTGCTCGGCGATGTGGATGTGCAGCGGGCGTTCCTTCGGCAGCGCCGCCGCCAGTTCGCGCACCTGGGCGATGGAGGCCGCGCGCAGCGAGTGCGGCGCGGCGCCGACTTCGACCTGGCCGCCGCGCAGCGGCGCCAGCGCCTCGACGATGCCAAGCACGTCGTCCACGCCGGTGCGGAAGCGTCCCTGGGCTGGTGCCAAAGGCTTCTCGCCGAAGCCGGCATGGCTGTACAGCACCGGCAGCAGGGTCAATCCCATGCCGGACGCCTGGGCGCCGGCGGCGACGCGCTCGGCGGTCTCCGCCACGCGCGCGTAGGGCTGGCCGTCCGGGGCACGCTGCAGGTAATGGAATTCGCACACCGAGGTGTAGCCGTGGCGCAGGCACTCGACGAAGAGCTGGGCGGCGATGGCCTCGATCTGCTCCGGCGTGATGCTGGCGGCGAAGCGGTACATCAGGTCGCGCCAGGTCCAGAAGCTGTCCGGACCGTCGCCGGCGCGCTCGGTCAGGCCGCCCAGCGCGCGCTGGAAGGCGTGCGAGTGCAAATTGACCATCCCCGGCAGGACGTAGTCGGCGCGCGCCACGCCCAGCGGCGCAGGCGATTCAGGAACGATATGGGTCAGGTCGCCGTGGATGTCCCACTCGACCAGGACGTCGCGCCGCCAGCCTTCCGGCAGCAGCGCGTGGCGGGCGAATAAAGCTCTCATTTCTGCACCCAGTCCACCGCGCCCTGGATCATGGCGCGCAGCAGGGGCTGCACCTCGGCCGCCACGTCCGGGCGGTATGCGAAGGGCGGCGCCTCGTTCATGTACAGGCACTGGCACATTTCGAGCTGGATGGCGTGCACCTTCTCTTGCGGCTGGCCATAGTGACGGGTGATGTGCCCGCCCTTGAAGCGGCCGTTGACGGCGACGCTGAAGCGGTCCTGGGCACGCGCCACGTCCACGATGGCGTCTTCCAGTCCCTTGGCGCAGGACTTGCCGTCCGCGGTGCCGAAGTTCAGGTCCGGCAGCTTGCCTTCGAAGAAGCGCGGCACCCTCGATGCGATGGAATGCGCGTCCCACAGCACCACGCTGCCGAATTCGGCCTTCAACCGGTCAAGCTCGGCGCGCAGCTGATTGTGATACGGGCGCCAGTAGGCTTCCAGGCGCCGCTGCACCTCGGCTTCGTCGGGCTCCTGCCCTTCCCGGTACAGCTTTTCGTCGCCGAAGGTGTCGACCGGGCACAGGCCGGTGGTGCTCATGCCCGGATACAGGTTGGTGTTTTCCGGAGGCCGGTTCAGGTCGATCAGGTAGCGCGACCAGCGCGCCGACAGCACCGACACGCCCATCTCCTCGAGGAAGCCATACAGCTCCGGCAAATGCCAGTCGGTGTCGGCGCGCGCCTGCGCGCAGGGCGCAAGCCGCGCGGCGACCTCGTCGGGGATGTCGGTGCCCACATGGGGCATCGACACCAGCATGGGGACCCTACCTGCCTTGAACCGGAACTCCATTACGACTCCTGTGGTTGTGGATTACGGGTGCAGCACCGTAAACAGCTCCTTGCTCGACGCCGACAGCGCGCCGCTGACGACCATCTTGCGCGCGGCCTCGATGTCCGGCGCGAAGAAGCGGTCGGCATCGTAGGGCGCCACGTGCTGGCGCAGCGCGGCGTGCACCTGCTCCAGGATGGCGGAGCTGGTCAGCGGACGGTGGAATTCGATGCCCTGGGCCGCCGCCAGCAGTTCGATCGCCACGATAACAGACGTATTGTGCGCCATCTGGTCGAGACGGCGCGCCGCGAAGGTCGCCATGCTGACGTGGTCTTCCTGGTTGGCCGAAGTCGGCAGGCTGTCGACGCTGGCCGGGTGGGCGTGCGACTTGTTTTCCGAGGCCAGCGCGGCCGCCGTCACGTGGGCGATCATGAAGCCCGAGTTCAGGCCCGGCTCGCGCACCAGGAAGGCCGGCAGGCCGGACAGGTTGGCGTCGATCAGCAGCGCGATGCGGCGCTCGGCCAGCGCGCCGATCTCGGCGATCGCCAGCGCCAGGGTGTCGGCGGCGAAGGCCACCGGCTCGGCATGGAAATTCCCGCCGGAAATAATCGTGCCGCCTTCGAACAGCAGCGGGTTGTCGGTGACGGCGTTGGCCTCGATCAGCAGGGTGCGGCCGGCGTTGGCGATCAGGTCCATCACGGCGCCCATCACCTGCGGCTGGCAGCGCAGGCTGTACGGGTCCTGCACGCGCTCGTCGCCCACCAGGTGCGAGGCGCGGATGGCGCTGCCCGCCACCAGCTGGCGGTAGATGTTGGCGGCGGCGATCTGGCCCGGCTGGCCGCGCACGGCGTGGATGCGCGGGTCGAAGGGCGCGTCCGAACCGCGGGCGGCATCGACCGACAGCGCGCCGGTGACCATGCCCGCTTCCAGCAGGCGCTCGGCCATGAACAGGCCGTGCAGGGCCAGCGCGGTCGAGACCTGGGTGCCGTTGATCAGCGCCAGGCCCTCTTTCGCTTCCAGCTCGATCTGCTCGATGCCGGCGGCGCGCAGGGCGTCGACGGCGTCCAGCAGTTCGCCGTTCACGCGCACCTGGCCCACGCCCAGCATCGGCAGGGTCATGTGGGCCAGCGGCGCCAGGTCGCCCGAGGCGCCGACCGAGCCCTGGGACGGGATCGCCGGCATGATGCCCGCGTTGTACATCTTGATCAGGGTCTCGATGATCGCCGGGCGCACGCCCGAGTAGCCGCGCGCCAGGCTGCCGATCTTGGTCAGCAGGATCAGGCGGACGATGGTGTCCGACAGGAGTTCGCCGGTGCCGACCGCGTGCGACAGGATCAGGTTACGCTGCAGGGCCGCCAGCTGGTCGTGCGGGATGTGGGCCTTGGCCAGGATGCCGAAGCCGGTGTTGATGCCGTAGGCCGGGTCGCCCTTGGCGACGATGGCCTTCACGGTTTCGGCCGAGGCCTTGATCGCGGTCCAGGCCTCATCGGCCAGGGTCAGCGGCACGTGGGCGGCCCAGACGGCGCGCAGGTCGGCAAGCGCCATCTGGCCGGGCTTCAGGGTGAGTGCGTGATGGTGGTTCATGGTGTGCTGCCTTACTTGATCATCGGGAGGTTCAGGCCATTGCGCTTGGCCGTTTCAATCGCGCTTTCGTAGCCGGCGTCGGCGTGGCGCATCACGCCCGAGCCGCTGTCGTTCACCAGCACGCGCGCCAGGCGCTTGGCGGCGGCGTCGGTGCCGTCGGCAACGATCACCACGCCGGAGTGCTGCGAATAGCCCATGCCCACGCCGCCGCCGTGGTGGAGCGACACCCAGGTGGCGCCGCCGGCGGTGTTCAGCATGGCGTTCAGGAGCGGCCAGTCGGACACCGCGTCGGTGCCGTCGCGCATCGCTTCGGTTTCGCGGTTGGGGCTGGCGACCGAGCCAGTGTCCAGGTGGTCGCGGCCGATGACGATCGGCGCCTTCAGTTCGCCGGTACGGACCATCTCGTTGAAGGCCAGGCCGGCGAGGTGGCGCTCGCCCAGGCCCAGCCAGCAGATACGCGCTGGCAGGCCCTGGAAGGCGATGCGCTCGCGCGCCATGTCGAGCCAGCGGTGCACGCGCGCGTGCTGCGGGAACAGTTCCTTGATCTTGGCGTCGGTTTTATAGATGTCTTCCGGATCGCCCGACAGGGCCACCCAGCGGAACGGGCCGCGGCCTTCGCAGAACTGGGGACGGATGTAGGCCGGCACGAAGCCCGGGAAGGCGAAGGCATCCTCGACGCCCTCGTCCTTGGCCACCTGGCGGATGTTGTTGCCGTAGTCGACCGCGTAGGAACCCATGGCCTTGAAGTCGAGGATGGCGCGCACGTGGATGGCGCAGGACTTGGCCGCGGCGGCCTTCAGGCGCGCATGCTCGGCCGGATTCTGCTGGGCGGCCTTCCATTCTTCCACGGTCCAGCCGAGCGGCAGGTAGCCGTTGATCAGGTCGTGGGCCGAGGTCTGGTCGGTGACCAGGTCGGGGACGAGGCCGCCCATTCGTCCACCTTGGGCGCGCTGCACCAGCTCCGGCAGGATCTCGGCGGCATTGCCCAGCAGGCCGATCGAGACCGCTTCGCGGCGCCCGGTGTATTCCTTGATCATGGCCAGGGCTTCGTCGATGTCCTTGGCCTGCTTGTCCAGGTAGCGGGTGCGCAGGCGGAAGTCGATGCTGCTCTGCTGGCATTCGATGTTCAGCGAGACGGCGCCGGCGAAGGTGGCGGCCAGCGGCTGGGCGCCGCCCATGCCGCCCAGGCCGGCGGTCAGGATCCAGCGGCCGGCCATGTCGCCGCCGAAGTGCTGGCGGCCGGCTTCGGCGAAGGTCTCGTAGGTGCCCTGGACGATGCCCTGGGTGCCGATGTAGATCCAGCTGCCGGCGGTCATCTGGCCGTACATGAACAGGCCCTTGCGGTCCAGTTCATTGAAGTGTTCCCAGGTAGCCCATTTCGGCACCAGGTTGGAGTTCGCCAGCAGCACGCGCGGGGCGTCCGGATGGGTCTGGAACACGCCGACCGGCTTGCCGGACTGGATCAGGAGGGTCTGGTCGTCCTCCAGTTCCTTCAGGGAGGCGAGGATCTGGTCGTAGCACTCCCAGTTGCGGGCCGCGCGGCCGATGCCGCCGTAGACCACCAGGCTTTGCGGGTTTTCCGCGACCTCGGCGTCGAGGTTGTTCTGGATCATGCGGTAGGCGGCTTCGGTCAGCCAGCTCTTGCAAGCCAGTTCGGTGCCGCGCGGGGCGCGGATCACGCGGGACGGGTCGACGCGCGGGTCGTCGAGACGGTTCGATTCAGTGGTCATGGCGGCTCCTTCGTGAAAGGTCGGGGCGTGCGCATGGGCGCACGCTGCGTGCTGCACTGAAGTCTAAGTTGTCTATACAACTAAGTCAAATCATTTTGGCATGCTGTTTTTGTAGTGGTGTGCGTGCAAACTTGGATCCCGGCCTTCGCCGGGATGACGTTTCAATGTACGTAGCCTTAAGACCGTCGTCCCGGCGAAGGCCGGGACCCAAGTTCGTCGCGTACCACTACATTACTTCTTGAAGACCTGCTTGCCCGCCACCCACGTCTCCAACACCCCCGTCTTGTGGATGTCATACGTCGGCATCCTGAACAAATCCCGATCGATCACAATAAAGTCCGCCTGCTTCCCCGCCTCCAACGACCCCAGCGAGTTCTCCTGATGCCCCGCATATGCCGCATCCAGGGTGAAGCACCTGAACGCCTCCTTCAGCGACATCGCCTGGTTCGGATACCACCCCGCCACCGGCTGCCCCTGCGCATCCTGGCGTGTCACCGCTGCATGGATGCCAAAGAAGGGATTCGGCGCCTCCACCGGGAAATCCGACCCGCAGGCGATCTTCGACCCCTGGTGCAGGAAGCTGCGCCACGCATACGCGCCCTTGATGCGCTCCGGCCCCACGCGGGTCTCGGCCATGTTCTTGTCCGAGGTTGCATGCGTCGGCTGCATCGACGGAATAATGCCCAAGGTCTTGAAGCGCGGGATGTCTTCCAGGGTCACGACCTGCGCGTGCTCAATGCGGTGGCGCTGCGCCGCGCTTTTTGTGACGCCCAGCTCTTTCTTGTAGATGTCCAGGATCTGGTGGTTGCCCGCGTCCCCGATGGCGTGCACGTTGACCTGGTAGCCCTTGCGCATCGCCTTGGCCATCATCGCATCCATCTGCGCCGTCTTGAAGAACAGCAGGCCGTGCGAATGCGGCTCGTCGCTGTACGGCTTAATCAGGGCCGCGCCGCGGCTGCCCAGCGCGCCGTCAGAATACAATTTGACTGAACGCAGCGCGTACATGCCCTTGCCGTAATCCTTCAAAGGCCCGTTCTTCGCCAGCTCGTCGAAATCCTTGTCGGTGCCGCCGATCATGGCGTACACGCGCGCCGTCAGCTTGCCCTGGTCGGCATAGGCGCGGTACAGGCGGTCTTCGGCCACGCCGATGCCCGCGTCGTGCACGCTGGTCAGTCCCACGCGTGCGATCTCCTGCAGTGCGCGGTCCAGCATCACCCGGCCTTCGGCCTCGGTCTGCCGCGGCAGCACCTTGGCCACCAGTTCCTGGGCCGCGTCGACCAGCACGCCGGTGGCTTCGCCGTTCGCGTCGCGCATGATCTTGCCGCCCACCGGATCGGGCGTGGACTTGGTGATGCCGGCCAGCTTCAGCGCGCGGCTGTTGGCCCAGCCGGCGTGGCCGTCGACCCGCTCCAGCCATACCGGACGGTCGCTCACCACGGCGTCCAGTTCGGAAGCAAGCGGGAAGCGGCCCAGCTTCCAGTTCTCCTGGTTCCAGCCGCGGCCGCGGATCCAGGCATGGTTAGCATTGGCGCGCGCGTAGTCGCCGATCGACTTGATCGCCCCTTCCAGCGAAGTGGAGCTGAACAGGTCGAGCTGGGTCAGCTGCTGGCCCAGGCCGAACACGTGGCCATGGGCGTCGATCAGGCCCGGCAGCACGGTGCGGCCCTGCATGTCGATGCGGCGGGCGTTCTTCGCCTTTGCCGCCACGTCGGCGCCGCTGCCTACCGCAATGATTTTCCCTTGGTCGTCGAAGGCCAGCGCGGTGAACTGCACCAGGTCGCCCCTGGCGTTCAGCGTGTAGCCGTTGGCGTTGTCGATGACGGTGTCGGCCAGGGCCGGCAGGCTGCCGAGGGCAGCCAGGACAAACAGGGAAATCGGGCGGATGCGCATGCTTTTTCTTCTCCGTGAAATAGGTGTACCGCGCCTCGTGGGCACGGCTCGGAGAAGTGTATAGCAAAGCTAAGCCGCGTCGTGAAAGATGATGCCCAATGTATGACGATTTCCGCGCCGCAGCCGGCTCACACCATGGCGCATGGCCACGCGGTAAATACCGCGCGTGCCCTGCACCGGCCGATGGTTGACGGGGAAGACCACGGCGTCGCCCTGCCCGAGCGCCACGACTTCGGCGCGCGACTGCATGCGCGGACGCTGTTCCGTCAATACGAACTCGCCACCCTCGAAGTCCTCGCCGGGCCGGGACAGCAGAACCGCCACCTGCAGCGGGAACACATGCTCGCCATACAGGTCCTGGTGCAGGCAGTTGTAGTCACCTTCGCGGTAGCGCAGCAGCAGCGGCGTCGGGCGCAGCTGGCCGGCATCATGGCAGCGCGCCAGGAAGTCCCCGTGCGCATCCGGAAAGCGCTCTTCGAGACCGAGCGCGGCCTGCCAGCGGTTGGCGATGCGCGCCAGCGGCGGATACAGCTGGGTGCGCATCCAGTCCAGCGCGCCCGGCAGCGGATACGCAAAGTATTGGTATTCGCCGCGTCCGAAGCCGTGGCGCTCCATCACCACGCGGCTGCGGAACTGGCCGGCGCCATCGTATAGCGAGGCGTACCACGCGCATTCGTCGCCGGACAGCAGCCCGGGCATGACGGCGCAGCCATGGTCGTCGAGCTGCGCGGCCACGGCATCCCAATCCACCTGCATCACTGGCCCGCCTCGCGGTCCAGCAGCACGCGCTTGCGTTCGATGCCCCAGCGGTAGCCGGACAGCGAACCGTCGGTACGCACCACGCGATGGCAGGGAATCGCCACCGCGACGGGATTGGCGGCGCAGGCTCCCGCCACGGCGCGTGCGCCATCCTTCAGGCCCACGCGTTCCGCCAGTTCGGCATAGCTGACGGTCTGGCCGGCCGGGATCTCGCGCAGCGCCTGCCACACGCGCTGCTGGAAGGCGGTGCCGCGCACATCGAGCGGCAGCTCCAGGCCGACGCGCGGGGACTCGACCAGCCCGATCACCTGCGCCACGGTCCGCTCGAATCCGGGCTCGGCGCCGATCAGCTCCGCGCGCGGGAAGCGCTCCTGCAGGTCGTGCACCAGGGGCTCGGGCTCGTCGCCGATCAGCACCGCGCAAATGCCCCGCTCCGTCGCCGCCACCAGGATCGCGCCCAGCGAGCACTGGGCCACCGCGAAGCGGATGCTCTCGCCCTGCCCGCCCGAGCGGTAGCTGGCGGGTTTCATGCCGAGCAGGCCGGTCGAGGCGGCGTAGAAGCGTCCGCTCGATCCGAAGCCGGCGTCGTAGATCGCGTCGGTCACGCTGGATGCCTCCGGCAGCTGGGCGCGCACGCGCGCCGCGCGCTGGGCCGCCGCATAGGCCTTGGGCGTGATACCGGTATGGGCCTTGAACACGCGGTGGAAATGGAAGCGGCTCATGCCGGCCGCCTGCGCCAGGCTGTCGAGATCCGGTTCTTCTTCCGAGGCCTCGATCAGGCGGCAGGCGCGCGCCACCGCTTGCGCCTGGCGCTCAGCCAGCGGCGCCTGGTCCGGCTTGCAGCGCAGGCAGGCGCGGAAGCCCGCGGCTTCCGCCTCGGCGCAGCCGGCATGGAAGGCGACGTTGGCGCGCAAGGCCCCGCGCGAGGGGCAGGACGGGCGGCAGTAGACGCCGGTGCTGCGCACCGAATACACGAAACGGCCGTCGGCGGCGCGGTCGCGGCGCTGGACGGCGTCCCAGCGGGCTTCGTCCGTATCGAATGCTTGGGTGGGAATGGCGGCGGTCATGGCATGCTCCGAATAGCGAATGGCTCCATCCTAGCGCCTGGCGCCAGGGGAGGCACTCCGGGTCTTGCTTTCGAATCAGGTTAAAATCCCGGGTGACGGCAGCGCCGCCCCGGCCTGTCATTATCGGCTCCGGGAGAGTAGTTTGGAAGAACAGACCGCGCAAGACAGTACCCCCATTTTCCAGCGCATCAAGGATTACCTGGTCGGCGAGATCGCCGCCGGACGCTGGAAGGAAGGCGACCTCGTGCCCTCCGAGCAGGCCCTGGTGCGCCAGTTCGGCGTGTCGCGCATGACCGTCAACCGCGCCGTTCGCGAGCTCACCGCCGAGCAGGTGCTGGTGCGGCGCCAGGGTTCGGGCACCTACGTGGCGCCGCAGAAGTACCAGGCCACCCTGGTCGAGATCCGCAACATCGCCGACGAGATCCGCGAACGCGGCAAGCTGCACCGCGCCAGCGTGCGCCTGCTGCGCCAGGAGGAAGCCGACGACGAACTGGCCGCCGAGTTCGAGCTGGAGCCGGGCGCGCCCCTGTTCCACTCGCTGATCGTGCACTTCGAGAACGACGTGCCGATCCAGCTGGAAGACCGCTGGGTCAACCCGGACTGCGCCCCCGCCTACCTGGAGCAGGACTTCACCGTCATCACTCCGAACGAACACCTGATGCAGGCCGCCCCGCTGCAGGGCGCCACCTATACCATCGAAGCCCATCCGGCCCAGCCGGAGGTGGCCGCGGTGCTGGCGGTGCCGGTGGACAGCTGCTGCCTGGTGCTGCACCGCCGCACCACCTCTGCCGGAAGGGTGGCTTCGGTCGCCACGATGTGGCATCCAGGCCACTTGTCGCGCTTTACCGGCAGCGTATAAGGCCACTTGCGGCAAAAAATGCGGCAGGACTGGCCATTTGTTCAAAATCCTGGCCATAATGGCCCTCCTTCCTCAGCCGCGACCATTTCCATGAGCCGAACCGACGCCCCTGTACCGAGCGACGCCCCCAAGCGCGTGCTGGTGCTCGACGACGACCGCTTCGTGCTGGGCGTGCTGGAAGAGATGCTGGGCGAGGTCGGGCGCTACCATGTCGCCACCGAGGCCAATGCCCGGGACGCGCTGGCGCGCCTGGACGAGCACCGTCCGGACGTCATGATCTGCGACCTGGTGCTACCCGATATGGATGGCATCGAGTTCCTGCAGGCCGCCGCCGGCCAGGGTTTCCGCGGCAAGGTGGTGCTCATCACCGGCTACGACGACGGACTGCGCGAGGCCGCCACCGACCTGGCGCGCGCCCTCGGTCTGCAGGTCGCCGGGGCCTTCCGCAAGCCGATCGGCGCCGAGCAATTGCGGCGCGCCGTGGAATGTTGAGATTTTGTACAAACTGCTAAACACTTTTTAAAAAAATGGGGTATTATTCGCCTCATTCCCCGCCTGACATCCCCTAGCCGTTCTTCCTTATTGAAATATGCACACAGTGTCTCCACCATTGTGTAGCAGCAATACGGTAACTCTAAGCAGTGCACGGCAGCCGGCTGAGACATCGTTCTGTCTCCAGGCGTTAATTGATCCTTACCTCATCTGAGGAAACCATGAGCGAAAACATCAAACATATCAGCGACGCATCCTTCGACACCGACGTGCTCAAGTCCGAGCGCCCGGTCCTGGTGGACTTCTGGGCCGAGTGGTGCGGCCCGTGCAAGATGATTGCACCGATCCTGGAAGAAGTCGCCAAGGAATACGAAGGCAAGGTCACGATTGCCAAGCTGGACGTCGACGCGAACCAGGCCATTCCGGCCAAGTTCGGCATCCGCGGCATTCCGACGCTGATCCTGTTCAAGAATGGTGTTGCCGCTGCCCAGAAAGTGGGCGCCATGGCCAAAGGCCAGCTGACCGCATTCATCGACAGCAATATTTAAGAAAAAAAGAGACAAGCGGCGGCGGCGCGCCCGCGCCACCGTCATCCTGGACGGAAGGACTACCTGGTCCTTCCGGCTTGATTAAACCAGCCACGCAGCTCCCTCCCCTACCTTAATTTCCCATCACGGGACACCCATACAAACATGCATTTATCTGAACTGAAGGCAATGCACGTCTCCGCCCTGCTGGAGATGGCTATCGGCCTCGACATCGACAACGCAGCACGCCTGCGCAAACAGGAACTGATGTTCGCGATCCTGAAGAAGCGCGCGAAAGGCGGAGAACAGATCTTCGGCGACGGCGCGCTCGAGGTGCTGCCGGACGGCTTCGGATTCCTGCGCTCGCCGGACGCGAGCTACATGGCATCGACCGACGACATCTACATCTCGCCGTCGCAGATCCGCCGCTTCAACTTGCATACGGGTGACTCGATCGAAGGGGAAGTGCGTACGCCGAAGGATGGCGAGCGTTACTTCGCGCTGGTCAAGGTCGACAAGGTCAACGGCGAATCGCCGGAAGCCTCGAAGCACCGCATCCTGTTCGAGAACCTGACCCCGCTGCACCCGCAGGAGCCGCTGCGCCTGGAGCGCGACATGAACGGCGCCGAGAACATCACCGGCCGCATCGTCGACCTGATCTCGCCGATCGGCAAGGGCCAGCGCGGCCTGCTGGTCGCCTCGCCGAAGTCGGGCAAGTCGGTCATGCTGCAGCACATCGCGCACGCGATCACCGCGAACCACCCGGACGTGACCCTGATCGTCCTGCTGATCGACGAGCGTCCCGAGGAAGTGACCGAGATGCAGCGTTCGGTGCGCGGCGAAGTGGTCGCCTCGACCTTCGACGAACCGGCCACCCGCCACGTGCAGGTCGCCGAGATGGTGCTGGAAAAGGCCAAGCGCCTGGTCGAGATGAAGAAGGACGTCGTGATCCTGCTGGACTCGATCACCCGCCTGGCCCGCGCCTACAACACCGTGATCCCGGCATCGGGCAAGGTCCTGACCGGCGGTGTGGACGCCAACGCGCTGCAGCGTCCGAAGCGCTTCTTCGGCGCCGCCCGTAACGTCGAAGAAGGCGGCTCGCTGACCATCGTCGCGACCGCGCTGATCGAAACCGGTTCGCGCATGGACGACGTGATCTACGAAGAATTCAAGGGCACCGGCAACATGGAAGTGCACCTGGAGCGCCGCCTGGCCGAGAAGCGCGTCTACCCGGCGATCAACCTGAACAAGTCGGGTACCCGCCGCGAAGAACTGCTGATCAAGCCGGACCAGCTGCAGAAGATCTGGATCCTGCGCAAGCTGCTGTACTCGATGGACGAGATCGAGGCGATGGAGTTCATCCTCGACAAGATGCGCGCGACCAAGAACAATGTCGAGTTCTTCGACATGATGCGCCGCGGCGGCTAAACGCCGGCGTAGCGATCGCGTGAAGGGCGGCCTGAGGGTCGCCCTTTTCTTTTGGGGCGCGGTGAAAGGATGCGGTGCGGCGTGCGTGAACCCCCACCACCAACAATGATCTAACGTTCACCCACAGCCGAGAACGCCATCATGCCAAACGGTATCGATCCCCACGCCCCCTACCAGCTGGACCGCCGCCTGACCATCCTCGAAACGCGGTTCGATACCATATTGCCTCGGCTTCGGCGGCATGATCATGACCCTGTTTTCTCTATTGCAACACTGACCCGCACCTCGGTTGCCTCGATCGCCAAACCGCCTTATAATCGCCGGTTCAGTCAACCCCTGGCAAGTGATCGGCAATCGGGTCAAGAAGCAGTGCGACCGACGAAGTGCCTTTTGGCTACCAAACTAATCAGAGGCAATATTATGAAGACCGATATCCATCCGGATTACCGCGAAGTCGTGTTCCACGATCTGTCGTGCGATTTCAAGTTCATCACCCGTTCGACCATCGCTACCCGCGAAACCATCAACTTCGAAGGTAAAGACTACCCGCTGGTCAAGATCGAGGTGTCGGCTGAATCGCACCCGTTCTACACCGGTAAGCACAAGATCGTCGACACCGCTGGCCGCGTCGAGAAGTTCCGCCAGAAGTTCGGTTCGGTCGGCTCGAAGACCTCGGTCGCCAACGGCTAATCTGCCGGGCACCCGCCCGGAGCGATCCGGGTTACCAGAAAAGAAGCCGGCCTCCCCGGCTTCTTTTTTTTTCGCGGCTATACTACGCGCTTATTTCCCAAACATCAGACTTATCGATGAAACCAGTCCGCCTTCCCGCCGCCGCCACCCTGGCGCTGCCCCGCTGGGCCCTGCTCGCGCTGGGCATGCTGTACATCCTGCCCGGGCTGATCGGCCGCGATCTGTGGAAGGAGGACGCCGGCAGCTTCGGCATCATGTGGACCATGGCGCATGGCGGCCTCAATGACTGGCTGTATCCGAACGTCTCCGGCCTGCCCAGCCCCGAGGAGGGCCCGCTGGCCTTCTGGCTGGGTGCGCTGTGCATCAAGCTGTTCGGCTGGATCCTGGGCGACGTGCTGGCCGCGCGCGTCTCGACCATCGGCATCTTCGTGATGGGCGCCATGTCGCTCTGGTACACCGCCTTCCACCTGGGCCGCCGCGCCGAGGCCCAGCCGCTGCGCCTGGCCTTCGGCGGCCAGCCCGAACCGGACGACTACGGCCGCACTCTGGGCGACACCGCGGTCCTGATCTACCTCGGCTCCCTTGGCCTGCTGCTGCAAAGCCACCTGACCCTGGCGCCCACCCTGCAGGGCGCCCTGCTCGCCTATTTCCTGTACCGCGCGGTGCGCTACGTCGAGCACACCAGCACCCGCAACGCCGTGCTGGTCGGCCTGTCGCTGGGCGCCCTGACCCTGACGCGCGGCTTCCTGGCGCCGCTGGCCCTGGTGCTGGCGCTGTTCGCCTGCACCCGCTACCTCAAGCTGCCGGTCGCGGCCACCCTGCGCCACCTGGCGATCGCGCTGGGCGTGGCGTTCGGCCTGACCCTGGTGTGGATCCTGCCGGCCTCGCTGGCCCAGCCCTACGGCATGTCGCCGGTGGGCGACTGGCTGGCCTGGAACGGGGAGCAGATCGGCCTGCCCAGCCTGGTTTCGCTGAAGGCTTTCTTCCGCATCGGCGTCTGGTTCTTCTGGCCCGCCTGGCCGTTCGCGCTGTGGGCCGTGTGGGCCTGGCGCCGCCAGCAGAAGCTCCTGCACATCGTGCTGCCGGTATTCTTCTTCGCCACCCTGGCCGCCCTCCAGCTGTGCGACCCGGCGCCGGAGAACGGCGACTTCCTCAAGATGCTGCCGCCGCTGGCCCTGATGGCCGCCTTCGGCCTGCCGACCATGAAGCGCGGCGCGATCAACGCCATCGACTGGTTCTCGGTGATGGTGCTGACCATCCTGGGCGCCTTCGTGTGGCTGTTCTGGATCGCCAAGCTGACCGGCTGGCCGGCCCAGCTGGCCAAGAACGCGCTCAAGCTGGTGCCGGGCTTCAAGCCGGAAGTCGGCATCGTCGCCTTCGTGGTGGCGGCCGCCGCCAGCATCGGCTGGATCATGCTGGTGCAGTGGCGCCTGTCGCGCCAGCCTTCGGTGCTGTGGCGCGCCGTGGTGCTGTCCTCTGGCGGCCTGATCCTGCTGTGGGTGCTCCTGATGACCCTGTTCCTGCCCGACCTCAACTACAGCAAGAGCTACGCCGGCGTGGCCCAGCAGATCGCCGCACGCCTGCCGGCCGACGCCGGCAACGGCGCCGGCGGCAGCTGCATCGACACGAACGTCGGCCCGGCCCAGCGCGCCTCGCTGGCCTTCTACGGCCGCCTGCCCTTCGCCACCATGGCCAGCGGCGCATGCGATTACGTGCTGCTGCGCGACAGCGTGAAGACGCGCGACGACCGCGAGATGATGCGCAAGTACGAAGTGCGCAATCCGGTCCCCCTGTGGGAAGGCCGGCGCGCCTCGGACCGCGACGAGCGCTTCCGCCTGTTCCGCCGCGACCGCTGAGCGTTCTCATCCATACCCAGGCCGCACGGCTCGTCCGTGCGGCTTTTTTTTCGTCCACACTTGTTGAATCGCGCCACCAGTGCGCGCCTCCATGGCGCGATATGAGAACCTATCTCCAACAATTGGCGCGTTTGAGCGGTCTCAATTCGTACCCAGCGGCGATGGTCACAATGATTTGGTCGTAGCCGCCGGATGATCCCGACCGGGCCCTGACCCGGGTCCTCAAGCACGCAGCAAGGAGACGATCATGAAAAGCGTTACGTTTTCTGAAATTGTGCGCGTCCATCAACGGCCGGGTTACCTGCGCCGCCTCGCTACCTGGCGGCAATCGCTGCCCTGGGCCCTGACCCTGCTGGCCGGGCTGCCCCTGCTGATGCTGGCGCTGCACCTGATTGACCCCGGGACGCCCCTGGCCTACATCGTGCTGCCGGCGCTGCTCGGCGGCGTGCTGCCGGTCTGCATGCTGGGGCCGGGGCGCTTCGAGATGCAGACCCGTTTCGACGCCCGCTACATGATCAATACGCTCGACGAAGCCATGTCCGCCCTGGGCTACCGCAAGAGCGCGGACGACAGCGAACGCATCAGCTACTACCGCCCGCGCCCCTGGCTGCGCCAGCAGGAAGGCGCGATCACGGTGGCGGTGCTGCCGCATGCGCTGGAAGTGATCGGGCCGGTCGGCAGCCTGCGCCTGCTCCAGCACAGGATTGCCCGCTAAGTGCCCGCCAAGTGCCTGCTGAGCGCCTGCCGGGGGCCGGCGCCCAGTACGAGCACGCCGTATGGCCATGCGCCACGGTCAAAATTCACGCTCGTACTGGTCAGTCGCGCAAGGCATGTGCTAAGATGCGCGCCTGCTATTGGGCCTCTGTGGCGGAATTGGTAGACGCACTTGACTCAAAATCAAGCGCCGAAAGGCGTGCCGGTTCGATTCCGGCCGGAGGCACCAAATCCTTGTAGCAATATGCACCACACCAGAACCCGCGTTTCTCATCGAGAGAGCGTGGGTTTTTTGTTGCCCTGCACCGCAGCATCGAACGCCAGCCCATAGCCCGCGTGGCAGATCGCCATGGCGAGCCAGTACCGCGTCGCTACTGCGGCAATCCCTCGACCAGCATCGCATCCAGCGCCTCCGCAGGCGCAGGCTTGCCAAATAAATAGCCTTGATAACGGTGGCAGCCAAGCTCCCTGAGCATGGCATGCTGGGCTTCGGTCTCGACCCCTTCGGCGATGATCGACAGCCCGAGCGCCTGGGCCAGCGCGACCACGCTGCGCGCGATCGAGGCGTCGTTCGGATCGACCAGGATATCGCGCACGAAGGAACGGTCGATCTTCAGCTGCTCGAGCGGCAGCCGCTTGAGGTAGGCCAGGGACGAATAACCGGTGCCAAAGTCGTCGAGCGAGAAGCAGACGCCGCGGCGGCGCAACTGCTCCATCTTGTCGATGGTCTCCTCGACGCGATCGATGACCATCGATTCCGTCAATTCCAGCTTCAGCCGCGACGGATCGGCGCCGGTGGCGGCGATGACCTCCAGCGTGTCCCGCACAAAGCTGTCCTCCATCAGCTGGCGGATGCTGATGTTGACTGCGACTGTCAGGTGGGCGCTGTGCGGCGTCCTGCTCCAGCGGACCAGCTGCTCGCAGGCCGCGCGCAGCACCCAGCCGCCGATCGGCAGGATCAGGTCCGTGTGCTCGGCCACGCCGATGAACTCGACGGGGCCGATCAGCCCCCGCTCGGGATGCCGCCAGCGCAGCAAGGCCTCGGCGCCGACGACACGGCTTTCCTCGACCTGTGGCTGGTAGAACAGTTCCAGCTGTCCGGCGTGCAGCGCGTGGCGCAATTCGGCCTCGAGCTGGATGCGCTGCCGGATGCGCTGCTCCATCCAGGGCTCGAAAAAGCGCAAGGTGTTGCGCCCGTCGGCCTTGGCCTGGTACATGGCCAGGTCGCCGCGCTTCATGAGCATGTCGAGCGATTCGTCGCGGTGCGTGCACAGGGTGATGCCGATGCTGCAGCTGGCGTGATGCGCCATGCCGCCGATATCGTAGGGCGCGCCCAAGGCCGCCAGCACTTTCTCCGCCAGCATCTCGGCGTGCAGCCGAGCCTCCTCTTCGCTGGCGCCGATCGCGTCGAGCATGACGACGAATTCGTCGCCGCCGAGGCGGGCTACGGTGTCATTGGCGCGCACGCAAGCTTCCAGGCGCCGCGCCACCTGCTGCAGCAGCTGGTCGCCGGCGATATGGCCACGGGTATCGTTCAGGTCCTTGAAGTTGTCGAGATCGAGGAAGAGCAAGGCGCCGGCCTGGGCCGCGTCGCCGCTGGCCGCCAGGCAGGCCTGGATGCGCTCGAACAGCAGCCTGCGGTTGGGCAAGCCGGTGAGTTCGTCGTAAAAGGCCAGCCGCAGGTTACGCTCCTGGGTCTGTTTCAGTTCCGTGATGTCCGACACCGTGCACACGTAGTTGGCGATGCGCCCCGCCTGGTCGGGTACGGCGCTCACCGACAGCAGGGCCGGGTACAGGCCGCCGGTCTTGCGCTGGCCCCATGCATCTCCCTGCCATTTGTGCTGGGCCGCCAGCAGGTCCCAGAAAGGGGCGTCCAGGCCGCGTCCGTCCCGGGTGAGCAGGAAAGGCAGAGTGCGCGACTCCAGCAGCTCGGACAGCACATAGCCGCTCATCGCACACATCGCCTGGTTGGCGTCGACGATCGCATGGTCCGGCCCCAGCACCAGCATGCCCTCGTGCGACTGGAACACGGTGGCGGCCAGGCGGTTCGATTCCTCCATCTGCTTGCGGGCCGTGATATCGCTCGAGATGCCGCACAGGTAGCGCGCCGCGCCGCTTTCCAGCGCCAGCGACACCTTGGTCGACAGATAGATGCGCTGCCCGTCCTTCATGCTGGGCCCCGCCTCTTCGAACACCCTGCGCTCCTTGTCCTCCATTACCAGGGCGTCATGCGCACGCAGGGTGGCGGCCAGTTCAGGGCCAAACAGCTCGAAGTCGTCCTTGCCGATGATTTCGGCGGCCGGCCGGTCCACCAGGCGGCACAGCGCCCCGTTCGCGTACAGGTAACGGAAATCGGCATCCTTGATGTAGACGGGCGAATCGACGCTGTCCAGGATGGCCGAGAGCTTGTTCTCGGTGTCGCGCAATTCGCGCGCCCGCGTCCGCGCCTGGCGGCGAAAGCGCAGTGCCGCGGCCGACGCAGCCGACAGCAGCACCGCGGCCAGTCCCAGCAGCCAGAAAAAGCGCGCGCCGATGGCCTGCGCGGGCGCCTGCAGCTGCCAGCGCTTCAGGATGCCGAAATACACGGATTCAGGATCGGCTTGCCATGCCGCAAGACGGCGGTCGAGCGCCGCCTGCACGTCGCCCTGGGCGCCGGGCCGGGCGGCATAGAACAGGCGCGCCGGCTGGAACACGATGGGAGTATCGTGCAGGCCGAAGTGGGACGCCCGCAGGTCGCCGTAGTACTTGTTGGCGGCGGCCAGGTCCACCTTGCCCTCGCGTACCAGCTGGAAGGCCTGGTCGTACGAGGACGTCTGCACGAAGCTGGTATTCAACCCGAAAGTGTCCGTCAGGTTTTGCAGGAATGCCGCCTGCACCGATCCCTCCAATACCGCCACCCGCTTGTCTTTCAGGTCGAGGAGGGAAACGGCCTTGACCTCGCCGCCGTAGAGCTGGGACCAGCTGATCAGTGCCGGGACATTGTGGAAGGCAAAGCGCCTGGCACGCTCGGGGGAATAGGCGACGTCGGGCAGCAGGTCGATGTCGCCCCGCTCGAGCATGGCCAGGCAGCCCGCCCATTCGCAGGGAACGAAGTGCAGGCGCCAGTTCTCGTCCTTGGCGGCTTCCTGCAACAGCTCGACCAGGATGCCCGAAGCCTGGCCCTTGTCGTCGACGAACAGCTTGGGTTGGTTGCTGTAGACACCGACCCGCAGTTCCTTTTCCGGGGCCGCCGACGCACTGAGGGAGGAGACTGCCAACAGGAGGGACAACAGCAGTTTGCCGACGAGCGCGCGCACACAAGACCATGGGCGGCCGGGGTGGCAGGATAGACCGGGGGACGATGGCGGCATGCGGCTCATGCGAACGGGCTAGATGGCTTTATCAAGCACAGCGGCCCATGCCCCCTTCCCGCTTTCCGTCCCTCCACCGCAGCGATCCACATCGACATCTGCATGACCTTCCTCGAAGACTGCGTGTCCGTCCCAGTCCGGATGGCTGATCCGGCGCGCTTGTTAATCGGTAAACTGATATTTCGTCATCATAGCGACGGTGCAAGACTACCAGAGCGTGGTGGAAAACGCAGAAGGCTGGCGTGCTGCCTCCGCCCGGCGGCCGGCGCGGGACTGGAATGTGCGCGGATGGGAGTCGATGTGGAGGGAGCCGGTCTGGAACGCTCAGCGCTTGCCCGCCGGCGTATTCACCGCCGCCGTCGCATTCCCCGCCGTCCCCGAGTTGTCGTATGCGCGCTCGATGCGCCTCCCGGTGCCATCCCTGGCGATCTCGGCGAACGCCACGTTGAGCCGGTCGATCACCGCATCCGGCACCGCGCGATTGCAGGCCAGGTAGACTTCGATCCGGTTAAACACGAGCACCGGCACGATCTGCTTGTCCCAGCCGTAGCGGCTCAGCACGGTCTCGCTGGAACGCACGCTGGCCGCCCACAGGTCGATGCGGCCCAGCATCAGCTTGCGAGGATTCATGAGGTCGTTCGAGGCGGCGTCCACCTGGAAGCCGCGTTCGCGCAGGAACTGGTCGCGGGCATCGCCGTGGTAGGTGCCGATGCGCAGCTTGCGCGCCTGCTCCAGGTTGTCCAGGTTCCATTCGCGGTCGGCGCGCCCCATCAGGACCCACTGGCCGACGTCGGTCGGGCCGGCCCACTTGAACAGGCGCTCGCGCTCGGGAGTACGGGTGGTGGAGTAAACACAGGCGTCCGGACGCTGCAGCGCCGCGGCATAGGCACGCTTCCAGGGCAGCAGGTCGATGGTGTGCGCCACGCCGGCGCGCTGCATCGCCTCGCGCACCTTGTCGGTGGCGACGCCGACCACACGCCCCTTGTCGAGCATGCTGGACGTCCCCGATTGCTCGGTCGTGATGTACAGACGCGCGCCCGCCTCCGGCGCACTGCCGGGAGCCGCGGCGGCCATCGCTTGCGCCGCCTGCAGCGCCAGCGCAGTGACGGCGATAACGGTTCTGTTCAAATGCGCACCCTGGTTCTCTACCTTTTGGAAGACTGCCAACCAAGCATACCAGCCGGCCCGGATTTCCCACAGTGCATAGCGCGGAAGGTGGCGCGCCCGCCACAGTCCCGCGTTTGACACGGCTTCATTCCGATGATCAAGAAGACTTTCCGAAACGAAAATGCGATACTGACCAGCTCATCCAATGGGCATCGTGCAAGCCGCCCGCCTTCCTATGTTGCAAATATTTTCAGTTCCGGACGACCCGTCCCTGCTGACCTATGGCATCTACGAACCGCGCCTGGTCGTACTGTCGCTGCTGGTCGCGATCTTTTCTTCCTGGATGGGCCTGCAGATCGCGGGCCAGGCCAGCGCCAGCCGCGCGCAGCGCACGATCATGCTGGCCAGCGGCAGCCTGGCGCTGGGCGCCGGCGTGTGGGCGATGCACTTCATCGGCATGCTGGCCTTTAACCTGTGCACGCGGGTCGACTACGACGAGCTGACCACCATCCTGTCCGCCCTGCCCAGCATCGCCGCCTCCTTCGTGGCGCTGTCCCTGATCGCGCGTCCGCGCCTGGGCTTCGGCGGCCTGCTGGCGGGCGGCGTGCTGGTCGGCGCCGGCATCGGCGCGATGCATTATTCCGGCATGGCGGGCATGCGCATGAGCCTGAGCCTGCACTACGATCCGCTGATGTTCGGCCTGTCGATCGTGGTCGCGGTGGTGCTGGCCACCTTGGCGCTGGGCGTACGCTCGGGCCTGTCGCGCTTCCAGTCGATGTCCGAATCGCGCCGCCTGCTGCTGGCCGCGGTCGTGATGGGCTGCGCCATCGCCGGCATGCACTACACCGGCATGGCGGCCGCGCGCTTCATCGGCCGCGTCGCGCCGGGCAGCGAAGGACACGTCAACAGCGACTTCCTGGCGCTGGCGATCACGGTGATCACCGTTGCCTTCACCTTGTTCGTGCTGGCCGCCAACGGCCTGCTGCGCTACCGCCAGATGTTCCTCGACCTCTCGCGCAGCGAAGCCTGGATGCGCGCCCTGCTCACCACCACCGTCGACGGCGTGGTCACCATCGACCGCAAGGGCAACATCAACGAATTCAACGCCTCGGCCGAACGCATCTTCGGCTGGCGCCGCGACGAAATCATCGGCCGCCATATCGACCTCCTGATCGCCGACCAGGAAAACGCGGAGAAGGACGGCCTGCTCGGCATCCTGCGCCAGGGCAGCCTCGATTCCTTCGCGCGCAGCAGCGAGGTCATGGCCAAGCGCAAGGACGGCAGCCTGGTGCCGGTGCGGCGCTCGATCGGCCACGCGAAGCTGGGCGACCAGGATTTGTTCGTCGGCTTCGTCACCGACATCAGCGAACGCCGCGCGATGGAACAGGCGCTGCGCGCCAGCGAACAGCAGTTCCGCTCACTGATCGGCAACATCCCCGGTATCTCCTTCCGCTGCACGCTCGAACCGGGCTGGCCCATGGTTTTCATCAGCGATGCCATAGAACGTGTGACGGGCTATCCAGCGCGTGAATTCATTGGCACGCCCCCGCGCCGCACCTTCGACAGCCTGATCCACGCCGCCGACCGCGTGCGCGTCAACGACGCAATCGCTGCCGCGATGCGCGGGGACCTGCACTACCTGGTCGAATACCGCGTGCTGAACGCCGACGGCAGCGTGCGCTGGCTGTGGGAGAACGGCACCGGCGTGCGCGACGATGCAGGCGAAGTGCGCTGGCTGGACGGCGTCATCCTCGACATCACCGAGCGCCGCCAGATGGAAGAAGCGCTGCGTGAAGCCAAGGACAAGGCCGAGCAGGCCGCCGCGGCGCGCGCTACATTTGTCGCCAACATGAGCCACGAGATCCGCACGCCGATGAACTCGATCCTGGGCTTCACCGACGTGCTGCTGGACGGCGAACTGAACGCCCAGCAGCGGCGCCACCTGGACACCATCCGCAACGCCGGCAAGTCCCTGCTGCGCCTGCTGAACGAGATCCTCGACACCGCCAAGCTGGAAAAAGGCGCGGTCGAGCTTGAGCAGAACGACTACAACCTGCTGTCGCTGATCGACGAGCTGTCCTCGACCCTGGCGGCGAACGCGCGCGCCAAGGGCCTGCACCTGGACATCCAGTACGACCCGGCGCTGCCGACCGGCCTGCGCGGCGACGAACTGCGCATGCGCCAGGTGCTCACCAACCTGATCGACAATGCGATCAAGTTCACCGCCAAGGGCTCGGTCACCCTGAAGGTGCGCGCCGAAGGCGACCAGCTGTGCATCGCGGTGGTCGACACCGGCATCGGCATCGCCCAGGACCGCCTGGCCGCGATCTTCGATCCCTTCACCCAGGCCGATGCCTCGATGACCCGGCGCTTCGGCGGCACGGGTCTGGGCACCACCATCTGCAAGCAGCTGGTCGAGCTGATGGGCGGCCGGATCTGGGCCGAGAGCGAAGTCGGCAAGGGCACCACCTTCCACGTGCGCGTGCCGCTGGTGCTGGCGCGCTTCGCCCAGCAGGCGCCGCGCGTGCGCAGCGCCGCGGTGCTGCCGCCGCTGCGCGTGCTGGCGGCGGACGACGTGCCGCAGAACCTGGAGCTGCTGCAGCTCCTGATGGCGCGCCGCGGCCACATCATGACCGGCGTCGGCGACGGCGCCGCCGTGGTGGAGCTGGCGACGAAGCAGGACTTCGACGTGATCCTGATGGACTTCCAGATGCCGCTGCTCGACGGCCTGTCGGCCACGCGCGCGATCCGCGCCCACGAAGCAGCCGGTAGCCGCCGGCGCGTGCCGGTGATCGCGATGACCGCCAGCGTGCTGGCCGAGCACCGCAGCGCCAGCGTGGAAGCCGGCATGGACGGTTTCGCCAGCAAGCCGGTCGACTGGTTCGCGCTGTCGCACGAGATCGCGCGCGTGCTCGGCATCGCCCAGCAGTGCGCGGACAGCGCGGCGGCAAGCATCCCGGGCATGGTGCGCGAAGTATGGAACCGCCATGCCGGCCTGCATCGCTGGGGCGGCAAGGAAGACACCTATCTGGAAGCGCTCGACCACTTTAGCCGCCAGTATGCGGAACTGGACAAGACGCTGCGCCTGCACGCCGCCGGCGGCGAGCACCAGGAACTGCGCATGCTGGCCCACAAGGTGCGCGGCGTGGCGGCCAACGTGGGACTGGAGCAGCTGTCCGACGCCCTCGGACAGCTCGAACACGCCACCAATGCGCTGCCGACCGACGAACAGAAGGCGGCGGCCGCGCTCGAAGCCTCGGCCAGGGCCGTCGCCGAGGCGCTCGCCGCCATCCGGACCGGCGGCGCGAACGGTGCCCAGCCGCTTCAGGAGGCGGCGGAACAGACGGTGGACCTGGCGCGCGCGCGCCGTGCGGCCGGCGTGCTGCTCGAGGCCCTGCGCCGCGGCGCGCTCGACGACGGCGCGCTGGCCGGCCTGTCGTCCGCCCTGGCCGGCCATGCCTGCGCCCCGCGCGTGGCCCAGGTGCGCACCGCCATCGGCGACTTCGATTTCGACCTCGCCATGCAGCAGCTCGAAAGCGTGCTGGCGGCGATCAGGGAATAAAGTAATCCAGGAATTTTCGGCATGACCCAACCGACCAACAAACCGCTCATCCTCGCGGTCGACGACGAGGCCAGCAACCTGGCGCTGCTGCGCCAGATCCTGCAGGACCACTACCGCCTGCTGTTCGCCAAGGACGGCGCACGCGCGCTCGACCTGGCGCGCCAGGAACAGCCCGACCTGATCCTGCTGGACGTGATGATGCCCGGGATGTCGGGCTATGAAGTGTGCGCGGCGCTCAAGGCGCATCCGGGCACCGCCGCGATCCCCGTGATCTTCGTGACCGCCCTCACCGACACCGACGACGAGGTCGAAGGCTTCGAGGCCGGCGCGGTGGACTACATCACCAAGCCAGTCAGCCCGCCGATCGTGCGCGCCCGCGTGCGCACCCACCTGTCGCTGGTGCGCATGGAGGAATTGCGCGCGAGCCGCCTGGAGATCGTGCAGCGCCTCGGCCTGGCGTCCGAATACAAGGACAACGAGACCGGCCTGCACGTGATCCGCATGAGCCACTTTTCGCGCGTGCTCGGCATCGCGGCCGGCATGACGGAACAGGAAGCCGACGACCTGCTGCACGCCGCGCCAATGCACGACGTCGGCAAGATCGGCATCCCCGACCGCGTGCTGCAGAAGCCCGGCCCGCTCGACGCGGAAGAATGGAAGGTGATGCAGAGCCACGTGAACATCGGCGCCGAGATCATCGGCGAGCATAGCGGAGGCATGCTGGGGCTGGCGCGCAACATCGCGCTGACCCATCACGAGAAGTACGACGGCAGCGGCTATCCCAACGGCCTGAAGGGCGACGCCATTCCGCTCGAAGGGCGCATCTGCGCGATCGCCGACGTTTTCGACGCCCTCACCTCGGTGCGTCCCTACAAGAAGGCGTGGAGCGAGGAAGAAGCGATCGACTTCCTGCGCCAGCAAAAGGGAAAGCATTTCGATCCGGTGCTGGTGGACCTGTTCATCGAACAGATGCCGGCGATCCGGGCGATCAGGCTGCGCTGGGCGGAACAACAGTAGGGTGGACGGGTCTCCCGTCCACGCGGCGATACGTACCGGTTGATCATTCGCCGCTGTGCCGGCGCCGTTGAGCGCGTGGACGGCAAGCCGTCCACCCTACGCTTGGTCCGGCTGGTGGATCAGGCCTGCGCGCGCGCCAGGCGTACCGGCACGCGCCGCGGCGCCAGCGATTCGTAGAGCGACAGGTAGTTCGCGGCCATCTTCTCGGACGTGAACAATTCCTGGTAGCGCATCTCGGCGCGCCGCCCCATCTGGCGCGCCATCTCGGGGTTCTCCCACAGCCTTTGCATCGCCACGCGCAACGCCTGCGGATCGGACGGCGGCACCACGATGCCGGTGTTCCCGTCGATGTTGATGTAGGTGGTGCCGGTGCCGATCTCGCAGGAGATCATCGGCTTGCCGTACATGGCGCCTTCCAGCAGCGAAATGCCGAAGGCTTCCGAGCGCAGGTGCGAGGGGAAGGACAGCGCATACGACAAGGTGAGCAGCGCCACCTTGTCGGCGTCGTCCAGCGCGCCCAGGAAGACCACGTTCTTCAGCTTCAGGCGCGCGGCCTGCTGCTTGAGCTCGTGCTCGATCGGGCCCGCGCCCACGATCACGATCGGGTAGTCCAGGCCGGCCGCCGCTTCCAGCAGGATGTGCAGGCCCTTGTAGTAGCGCAGCACGCCCACGAACAGGAAGAACTTCGGGCCCAGGCGCGCGCGCCAGTGCGCCAGGCGGGCCGGGTCCGCCTGCGGATAGGTGCTCTTGTCCAGGCCATAGGTGATGACGCTGGTCTTGTCGCGGTAGCGGTCCAGCACCGGCGACGAGGCAAGGTAATTCGGCGAGGCCGCGACGATGGCGTCGACGGTGTTCAGGAAGCGGTCCCTGAGCGGCGCGTACAGGCGCAGCAGGTGGCGCTGGCGCACGATGTCGGAGTGGTAGGTGAGCACCGTCGGCTTGTTCACGCGCGCCATGAAATGCGCCAGGTCCATGAAGGGCCAGGGGAAGTGGTAGTGCACCACGTCCGCCTCTTGCGCCATGCGCGCCAGCGCGCCGATGGATTGCAGCGAGATGGCGTTGGACGCGATTTCCGCATTCTGCGGCACGCGATGGACCATGTGCCCCTCGAACTCGAAGGGCACCAGCCGGTCGTGCCGCGACAGCGACAGCACCGTGTTGCTGACGCCCACGCGGCCGGTACTGACGCACATCTGACGGATGACCTGTTCAATGCCACCCATCGAGTCCGGGAAATACGTTTTGTAGAAGTGAAGGACACGCATGGGCTTAAGATTACTGCGGATTAACGGGATACCACCGCACGATAGACATCGAGGGTCAATCGTGCGGTGTTCTGCCAGGTGAGTTGCTCCGCGCGCACGCGGCCGGCGGCGATGCAGCGCGCACGCACGGCGCCATCCTGGGCCAGGGTACGCATGGCTTCCATGATCTCGCCCGCGCTCAATGGGTCGACGTCGAGGGCCGCTCCCTGCGTTACTTCCGGCAGCGAGCTGGCGTTCGAGGCCACTACCGGCAGCTTCGAGGCGAAGGCTTCCACGACGGGAATGCCGAAGCCTTCGTACAGCGAAGGAAACACGAACACGCCCGCCCCCGCGTACACATGGCGCAGGGCCTGGTGATCGCTCAGGCTATTCAGCCAGACCAGGTTCTCGCCGCTTGCCTGCAGGCTTGCGATGCGCGCCACCAGTTCCTCGCTGCGCGCGCCGCGCACGCCCACGATCACCAGCGCGCGTTCGGCGCGCATGCTTGGGGGCAGCATCAGCCAGGCGTCGATCAGGCGCCCGATGTTCTTGCGCGGCTGCAGCGTGCCGACAGTCAGGAAATAACCGGGTTGCAGTTTATTGGCCGTAAGGGTGGCGGCCACGGCGGCCGGATCGGGCGTCTCCAGCCATTCGTCGTCCACCCCGCAAGGCACCACCGACACACGGCGCTCGTCGACGCCGAAGCACTCCACCAGTTCGTCGATCGCGAAGTGCGAGAGCGCGATCACATGGTCGGCCTTGGCGGCGGCCTTGCGCTGGAGCCAGTTCTTCACGCCGCGCAGGCGCGGGTTGCACCATTCGGGATACTTGATCGGCAGCGCGTCGTGCAGGGAGGCGACCACCGGGCAATCCATGCGCACGATGCGGTAGTCGGTCGCGTGGAACACGTCGACGGGCATGTGCACGCGGTGCGCGCCGGGTGTAGCCAGGTCGATGAACGAGGCTTTCTCGAAGGATTGCGGCATCGGCGTGCCGATGCTGATGCCCTGGCCGCCCTTCCCAGCGCGGCGCAGGCCTGGACGCGGCCACGAGAACGGCTGTACGGTGCAGCCGGTGCGCGGCAGGTTCTGCAGCAGCGCCCGGGTGTAGACCCCGATGCCGTCCAGGTGGCCGCCAGTCAGCCCCGGTTCGATCTTGGTCGTTCCGAGTCCTACGCTAAGGCTGCCAGCGATCAGGCTTCGTACATCCAGCGCAGCGTATCGCACAAGGGAGTCGGGTTGAGGTGGCCGATCGCGGCGGTCAGCTTGCTGTTGCTGCCGGTCAGCTGGAGCACGTCGTTGGCGCGTACGAAGGCCGGATTGACCTGCACGTCGATGCGGTAGCCGGCGATCTCGCTCATCATCTCGATCAGCTCGGCCAGCGAATGCGAGCTGCCCGAGCAGACATTGAAGACTTCGTTGCTGGGCGCCACGGCCAGCAGGCGGCGGTAGCTGCGCGCCATCATGCGCACGTCGGAAAAATCGCGCGCGATCGCCAGGTTGCCGAGTTCGATGCGGCGCTCGCCGCGGCGGAAATGCGACACGATCTTCGGCAGCAGGAAGTTTTCGGTCTGCCCGATGCCGGTGTAGTTGAAGGGACGCGCGATCGTGATCGGCAGCTTGTCCATCCACAGGCGCGCCATGTATTCCATGGCCAGCTTGCTGACGGCGTAGTCGTTGGCCGGGGACGGCGGCACGTTCTCGTCGAGGACGGGGACGCTGGCGTTGCCGTAGATGTTGGCCGAGGAGGCCAGCAGCACGCTGGTCGGACGGTGCCGGCCGGCGGCCAGCGCCTCCAGCAGGTTGCGCGTGCCGACCACGTTGACGCGGTAGATCATGTCGGCGTTGGCATGGGCCACGAAGGCGATGGCGGCCAGGTGGGCGACCATGTCGGGCTGGACCTTGCCGATCACTTCGGCCAGGGCGGCGCGGTCGAGCAGGTCGACCGGATAGATGTCCGGGCCGAGTTCCTCGCCCGGCATCACGGTGCCGTAGACGCGGTAGCCGGCGGCAGTGAGTTCCTGCGCCAGGTAGCGCGCGGTAAAGCCGCGCAGGCCGGTGATCAGGGCGCGCCGCCCCTCGCCTTCGCGCCCGCCGAGAAAGACGGGAATGTCGTCCGTGGCCACGCGTTCCATATCAGAAGGAGAATCCCAGTTCGTTGCGACGCAGGTCGGCGTCGACCATCATCTGGCACAGCTCTTCGAGGGTGGTCTTCGGCTCCCATCCCAGCTCGCGCCTGGCCTTGCCGGCGTCGCCGATCAGGAGATCGACCTCGGCCGGACGATAGAATTTGGGCGACACGCGCACCAGCTGCTTGCCGGTGCGGGCGCAGTGGCCGGCTTCCTCCTCGCCGCTGCCGCTCCACTCGATCGCGATGTTGGCGCCCTTGAAGGCCATGGCCACGAAGTCGCGCACGGTCTCGGTGCGGCCGGTGGCCAGCACGAAGGTGTCGGGCTGGTCGGCCTGGAGAATGCGCCACATGCCTTCGACGTATTCCTTGGCATAGCCCCAGTCGCGCTTGGCGTCCAGGTTGCCCAGCTCCAGCACGTCGAGCTTGTTCAGCACGATCTTGGCCACCGAATCGGTGATCTTGCGGGTGACGAATTCACGTCCGCGCAGCGGCGATTCGTGGTTGAACAGGATGCCCGAGCAGCCGAACATGCCATAGGACTCGCGATAGTTGACCGTCATCCAGTGCGCGTACAGCTTGGCGACGCCATAGGGGCTGCGCGGGTAGAAAGGGGTGCTCTCGAGCTGGGGGATGGCCTGCACCTTGCCGAACATTTCCGAGGTCGACGCCTGGTAGAAGCGGATCTTCGGGTTGACGATGCGGATCGCTTCGAGCAGGTTGACGGCGCCGATGCCGGTGATCGAGGCGGTGGCCACCGGCTGCTCGAAGGAGACGCCGACGAAGCTCTGAGCCGCCAGGTTGTACACCTCGTCGGGACGGCTGTTTTCGACCAGGCGCACGCTCGAGGACAGGTCGGTCAGGTCGTACTCGACCAGCTGCAGGTTCGGGTGCGAGGCGACGCCCAGCTCCTCGATACGCCAGAAATTGACCGAACTGCAGCGGCGGAAGGTCCCGGTGACGTGATAGCCTTTTTCGAGGAGCAGCTGCGCCAGGTAGGCGCCGTCCTGGCCGGTAATCCCGGTGATGAGGGCTCTTTTCGTAGTGTGCATATTCGTTGTTCTCGTGGTTGTCTCACGGGTGCGGACGCTGTCGAGCCGATTCTAGCAAGGAAGGTCTCGAGACCCTTGCACAATAGAAATCGTGTTAATAAAACAACACTTATCTGTACATTATGCCCTTTGAATCCTTAGGTTACCCCATGCGCTTACCGATTGTTACGGGTGTATTGTGAGCGCGACAAAAATCCGACGACTTGCGACGTGCACGCGACATATCGCTTGATGCAGCGCAATAAACAAATAGGGTTTACTTAAAGGAAAGCGGGGTGGCGGCTATTCGCCGGCAGAGTGAAGCCCAGAAATATTGCTGCAAACACAGGCAGCAAGACGTGCGGCGGGAAGAGGGAAGGAGGCGCGGCCGGCCAGGCCCGCGCCTGATGCACTGCAACAAAATGCACCAGGCGCGGCCCTGGCCGGCCGGGGGATTAACGCTGGGAGACGGCGTCGACCACGGCCAGCGCGGTCATGTTGACGATGCGGCGCACGGTCGACGAGGGCGTCAGGATGTGGACCGGACGGGCGCAGCCCAGCAGCACCGGGCCGATCGCGATGCCGTTGCCGGCGGCGCTCTTGACCAGGTTGTAGGAGATGTTGGCGGCGTCGATGTTCGGCATTACCAGCAGGTTGGCGTCGCCGGTCAGCTTCGAATCCGGCATGATCTTGACGCGCACCTTGGCTTCGATCGCGGTGTCGCCATGCATCTCGCCGTCGATTTCCAGGTCGGGCTTCATCTGCTGCACCAGCGGCAGGACGGCGCGCATCTTCTGCGCCGACTCGCTGTTGGCGGTGCCGAAGTTCGAGTGCGACAGCAGGGCCGCGCGCGGGCACATGCCGAAGCGTTCCATCTCCTCGGCGGCCATGACCGTGATCTCGGCCAGTTCCGCAGCGTTCGGGTTCTCGTTGACGTGGGTGTCGACGATGGCCAGCTGGCGGTCCTGGGTGATCAGGAAGTTCATCGCCGCATAGACGTTGGAACCGGCGCGCTTGCCCAGCACCTGGTCGATGTACTGCAGGTGCATCTGGGTGGTGCCGTAGGTGCCGCAGATCAGGCCGTCCGCATCGCCCTTGTGCACCATCATGGCGCCGATCAGGGTGTGGCGGCGGCGCATTTCGAGCTTGGCCATGTCGATGGTCACGCCCTTGCGCATGCCGATCTGGTAGTAGGTCTGCCAGTAGTCGCGGTAGCGTTCGTCGAAGTCCGGGTTGATGACGTCGACGTGCTGGCCCAGCTTGAGGCGCAGGCCGAACTTCTCGATGCGCTTTTCCAGCACCGCCGGACGGCCGACCAGGATCGGGCGCGCCAGCTTCTCGTCCACCACCACCTGCACCGCGCGCAGCACGCGTTCGTCCTCGCCTTCGGCGTAGACGATGCGCTTGAGCTCCGCCGGGGCACTCTTGGCGATCTGGAACAGCGGCTTCATGAAGGTGCCGCTGCGGTACACGAACTGCTGCAGGCTGTCGGCATAGGCAGCCAGGTCCGCGATCGGGCGGGTGGCGACGCCGCCGTCCATCGCCGCCTTGGCCACCGCCGGAGCGATGTGGGTCAGCAGGCGCGGATCGAAAGGCATCGGGATCAGGTATTCCGGACCGAAGGACAGGTTGGTGATGCCGTAGGCCGAGGCCACGATGTCCGACTGCTCGGCGTGGGCCAGATCGGCGATCGCATGCACCACCGCGATTTCCATTTCGCGGGTGATGGTGGTCGCACCGCAGTCCAGGGCGCCGCGGAACATGTAGGGGAAGCACAGGACGTTGTTGACCTGGTTCGGGTAGTCCGAGCGGCCGGTGGCGATGATGGCGTCGCTGCGGACGGCCTTCACGTCTTCCGGCAGGATTTCCGGGTTCGGGTTGGCCAGGGCCAGGATCAGCGGGTTCGGCGCCATCCTGGCGACCATGTCCTGCTTCAGCACGCCGCCGGCCGACAGGCCGAGGAAGATGTCGGCGCCGGGGATGACGTCAAGCAGCGAGCGGTGCGGGGTGTCCTGGGCGAAGCGTTCCTTGTCCGGGTCCATCAGCTCGGTGCGGCCCTTGTAGACCACGCCCGCCAGGTCGGTGACGAAGATGTTCTCGATCGGGAAGCCCAGGTCGACGATCAGGTCCAGGCAGGCCAGCGCGGCCGCGCCGGCGCCCGACACGACCAGCTTGCATTCCTTGATGTTCTTGTTGACGACCTTCAGGCCGTTGATGATCGCGGCGCCGACGATGATCGCGGTGCCATGCTGGTCATCGTGGAAGACCGGGATCTTCATGCGCTCGCGGAGTTTACGCTCGATGTAGAAGCACTCCGGCGCCTTGATGTCCTCGAGGTTGATGCCCCCGAAAGTGGGCTCGAGCGAGGCGATGATGTCGACCAGCTTGTCCGGGTCGTTTTCGTTGATTTCGATGTCGAAGACATCGATGGCGGCGAATTTCTTGAACAGCACGCCCTTGCCTTCCATGACCGGCTTGGAAGCCAGCGGGCCGATATTGCCCAGGCCGAGGACGGCGGTGCCGTTGGAGATGACGGCGACCAGGTTGCCGCGCGCGGTGTACTTATAGGAGTTCGCCGGATCCTTGACGATCTCTTCGCAAGGCGCGGCCACCCCCGGCGAGTAAGCCAGGGCCAGGTCGCGCTGGTTCAGCAGGCCCTTCGTGGGGGTCACGCTGATCTTGCCGGGGCGGGGAATCTGGTGATATTCGAGTGCTGCCGTACGCAGTTGTTGACGTAATTCTTCTTTCTTGTCCGATGACGAGTCCATCTGGGCAGCCTTCCTGATACTAGAGGGGAACCTCCAATTCTAGCAGAGGCAAAGTTGTCAAGGGCTACGTATTTTCAACAAGTCAAGCCGGCATTCATAATCTGAGCAAATATATTCCGACTGCTCATCGGCAAATCCGATGCAGCGATTACCGGGTGCAAGTTTTCCATACCGGTCCTGGTATCGCAGGCGTGTTCGAGGCGGCGGTACAATCGCGGCCATGCTTTCCGAATTCGACCTCATCAAGACTTATTTCCAGCGCCGCCGGCCTGGACGCGCGGTGCTGGGCATCGGCGACGACTGCGCCCTGCTGGCCCCTGCTCCCGGACGCCAGATCGCGATCTCCTCGGACATGCTGGTGGAAGACCGCCATTTCTTCGCCGGCGCCGATCCCCGCATGCTCGGCCACAAGAGCCTGGCCGTGAACCTGTCGGACCTGGCGGCCATGGGCGCGCGGCCTGTTGCCTTTACCCTGGCGCTGGCCTTGCCCAAGGCCGATCCGGCCTGGCTGGAAGGGTTTTCGTCCGGGCTGTTCGCGCTGGCCGATGCCTTCGACTGCGAGCTGGTCGGCGGGGATACGACCAAGGGGCCGCTGAATATCTGCATCACGGTGTTCGGCGAGCTGAGGCCCGGCCACGCGCTGCGGCGCGCGGCGGCGCGGCCCGGCGACGACATCTGGATTTCCGGGACCCTGGGCGATGCGCGCCTGGCGCTGGCGGGGTACTGGAAGGAGCTGGAGCTCGATCCTTCCCTGCACGAGCAGGCGGCGCTGAGGATGCACATGCCGTCGCCGCGCGTGGCGCTGGGACTGGCGCTGGCGCGCGGGCCCATTGCCCCGCCTTTGGCACATGCGGCGCTGGATATCTCGGACGGGCTGGTGGGGGACCTGGGGCATATTCTCGCCGCCTCGCAGGTGGGCGCGACCCTGGATGTCGATGCGCTGCCGGCGGGGCCGGTGCTGGCGCGGCAGGCGCTTGCGCTGCGCAGGCGCTTCACGGCGGCGGGCGGGGACGATTATGAGCTGTGCTTCACGGCGCCGGCGGAGCATCGCGAGGCGGTGCTGGAGGCGGGAAGGGAGAGCGGGACGGCGGTGACGCGGGTGGGCAGGATCGAGGCGGAGGCGGGACTGCGGCTGGTGGATGCGGACGGAGCGCCTCTGGATGTGGGCTTGCGTGGCTGGGACCACTTTACCAGCCCATAGTCACCTCAACCAGCGTCGTCCCGGGACTCGGCTGAGGGAGCGGGCCGACGAATGACGTCTCACTGCTCATTTCCTTCCCTCGGCACCTTCCGGTCATCAAACGGCCCATACGTCAGCCAGTAATGGCGAAACGCATGCCGGATATTGTCCCTCAGCTGGGCATCGTTCCACGGCTTCGTATAGAACCGGTAGATCGCCCCGCGGTTGATCGAATCCAGCACCGTCTCCACGCCCGTATAGCCGGACAGGATGATGCGTATCGTCTCCGGATACATCTCCTTGACCTTGCTGAGGAACTCGGTCCCGCTCATCACCGGCATGCGCTGGTCGCACAGGATCACCTGCACCCGGTACAGCGCCAGCAGCTCGAAGGCCTCGGTCGGCGTGGCCGCCGTCAGCACGCGGTAGCCGTCGCGCCGGAACAGGCGGTGCAGGGCCGTCAGCACATTCACGTCGTCGTCCACCACCAGCAGGGTCTGGACCTTGTCCTCGGTCGCCGGCATCTTGTCGGGCTGGGCGCGGTTGTCCAGCACCAGCTGGCCCAGCTCCGGGGCCGGCAGCGCGCGCGAGAAGTGGAAGCCCTGGATCTCGTCGCAATGGTGGCGCCGCAAATACGCCATCTGGGCGCGCGATTCCACGCCCTCGGCGATCACCTGCATGTGCAGGCTGTGCGCCATGCTGATGATGGCCAGCGCGATCGCCGCGTCGTCCGGGTTGTTGATGATGTCGCGCACGAAGGCGATGTCGATCTTGAGCTTGTCGATCGGGAAGCGCTTCAGGTAGGCCAGGCTCGAATAGCCGGTGCCGAAATCGTCGATCGCCACCCGGATGCCCAGCTGCTTGAGGCTCAGCAGCACCTCGGTGGTGTGCTCGGCATTGACCATCAGCGCGCTCTCGGTCAGCTCCAGCTCCAGCTGGTGCGCTTCCACTCCATGGCGCTCGAGCGCCGCGCGGATTGTGGCTTCCAGGTCGCCCTCGGCGAACTGGCGGCTCGACACGTTCACCGCCACCCGCACGTCGCGCACCCCGGCCTCGTTCCATTCCGCCATCTGGCGGCAGGCCTCGTCGATGATCCATTCGCCGACCCGCACCACCAGCCCGGTCTCTTCCATCACCGGCACGAACTCCGCCGGATACACCAGCCCATAACCCGGCCGGTGCCAGCGCAGCAGCGCTTCGACGCCGGAGATGCGCCCGGTGTTGAGCTCCAGCTTGGGCTGGTAGTGCAGCACGAACTGCCCGTCCTCGAGCGCGCCGCGCAGGGCCAGTTCCAGGTCCAGGCGCGCCAGCACCTGCACGTTCATCCCGGCCGTGAAGAAGCGGTAGCCGTCGCGCCCCGCTTCCTTGGCGCGCACCATGGCGGCGTCGGCGTACTTGACCAGGGCGCCCGGATCGCTGGTGTCGTCCGGGTACATGGCGATGCCGATGCTGGCCGTGAGCGCGGCCTGCTGGCCGTCCAGGTCGAAGGGCGCGCGCAAGGTCTCGCGGATCTCGTTAGCCACGTTCACCGCTTCCTGCTGGTCGCGCTGCATGGTCAGGATCAGCGCGAACTCGTCGCCGCCCAGGCGTCCGACCAGCTCGCGCATCTTCACGCTGCGCACCAGGCGGGTGCTGAACTGGCGCAGCAGCTCGTCGCCCAGCGCGGTGCCGAGCGAATCGTTGATCACCTTGAAGCGGTCGAGCGTGATGCACAGCACCGCCACCCGCCAGCGCTTGTCCTTGGCCAGGTCGATGGCCGCGCCCAGGTTCTCGAAGAACAGGGTGCGGTTGGGCAGGCCGGTCAGGGCGTCGTAGCTGGCCGCGTGGCGCAGGCGCTCGGCCGCGTGCAGGCGCTCGCTGATGTCGCGCACCACCGCGATCAGGATGCGGCTGTGGCCCAGGTCCTGCAGCTTCCAGCTGATCTCGACCGGCACCGAGCCCTCGCCGCCGGCGCGCAGCAGCTCGGTCTCGACGATGTCGGTTTCCTTGCCCTCCCCCTCGGCATGCCCGGTGTGCCCCATCAGCCGTTCGATCTGCGTACGCGACGCCAGGCCGAGGGCCACCGGATCGATGCGCATCAGCGCGTCGCGCGAGAAGCCCAGCATGCGGCAGGCGCCGTCCGATACGTCCACCGTCGCCATGCTGGCGGTGTCGATCAGGAAGATCGCATCCGGGGTGGCGTCCATCGCGCCGCGGAAGCGCGCCAGCTCGGCGGTGCGCTCGCGCACTTCACGCTCGAGCTGGGAGCCGTAGTCGCGCGATTCGCGGTGCAGCAGGCGCACTTCCAGCAGGTTGCGGATGCGGGTCATCACCTCGACCGTGTCGAAGGGCTTGCCGATGAAGTCGCGCGCCCCCGCTTCCAGCGCCGCCAGCTTCTTGTCCGGCTCCGCCGTCACCACCAGCACCGGCAGCCACGAATCGCTCTCGAGCGGCTTGAGCGCCTCCATCACGTCGAAGCCGTCCATGCCGGGCATGTGCAGGTCGAGGATGATCAGGTCGAAGCGGTGCTTCAGGTGCAGCGACACCACCTGGCGCGGGTCGTTGGTGCTGAACACGTTCTCGTAGCCGGTGGTCTTGAGCAGGTACTCGAGCAGCTGCACGTTCACAGGCTCGTCGTCGACGACGAGGATGTGGGCGCGCCGGATGTCGGACAGGGAAATCATCAAACTTCCTTCCTTTCGGCCTGGGCCCCGCGTCCATGCAGGTGCGCCAGCGTACTGTCGATCGCTTCGGTGAACTTGTCGATGTCGATCGGCTTGGTCAGGTAGCGGTGGAAGCCCGCCGCGATCCCGCGCTCGATATCGCGCGGCATGGCGTTGGCGGTGAGGGCGATCACGGGAATCGCCGCGGTCTCGGGATCGGTGCGCAGCTGGCGCAGCACTTCGATCCCGCTCATGCCGGGCAGGTTCAGGTCCATCAGGATCACTTCGGGGCGGTGCGCGCGCGCCAGCTGCAGGCCGATGTGGCCGTCGGGCGCGGACAGCAGGCGCAGGTCGGGGCGGAAGCGCACGATCTCTTCGATCAGGCGCAGGTTGGCCGGATTGTCCTCGACGTAGAGCAGCAGGTGCGGCTCGCCCTCCATCGGCGCGGCCGGCGCCGCCGCTTGCACCTCCTGGCCGCCCTCCGGCAGGGCCGAGGCCAGCGGCGCGGTGGTGGCCAGCTCGATCCAGAACACGCTGCCCACGCCGGGGCTGCTGCTGACGCCGATCTGGCCGCCCATCAGCTCGACCAGGCGCTTGGTCACCACCAGGCCGATGCCGGTGCCTTCCTGGCTCCCGCCCTCCTGGCCCAGGCGATTGAAGGGCTGGAACAGGCTCGCCACCTGCTCGGCCGACAGGCCCTGGCCGGTGTCCTGCACCGACAGGCGCAGGCGCGAGGGCGCGGTCTGCTCGCAGGTCAGCACCACCGCGCCCGATTCGCGGTTGTACTTGACCGCGTTGGAGAGCAGGTTGAGCAGCACCTGCTTCAGGCGCGTGCGGTCGGCCAGCACCACCGCCCCGGCCACGTCCGGGAACAGCACCCGCACGCCGCGGCCGGCGGCGATCGGCTCGACCATGGTGCGGCATTCGAGCAGGGTGTCGCTCAGCGCCACCGGCTCCATCGACAGGGTCACGGTGCCCGACTCCACCTTGGCCAGGTCGAGGATCTCGTTGATCAGGGTGAGCAGGTGGCGGCCGGACTTGAGGATGTGGTTGGCGAATTCCTTCTTCTGCTCCAGGGTGGACGGCAGGGTGTCGGAGGTCAGGATCTGGGCGAAGCCGAGGATGGCGTTGAGCGGGGTGCGCAGCTCGTGGCTCATGGACGAAAGGAAGGCCGACTTGGCCTGGTTGGCGTTGCGCGCTTCCTCGATCGCGTTGGCCAGCTCGGCGTTGGCCAGGGCCAGCTGCATGGTGCGCTCGTCGACGTGCTGCTCGAGCTGTTCGTTCAGGCGCATCACTTCCTGCTGGGCGCGGGTGCGCTCCTGGGCCTCGCGCACGATGGCGCTGTTGGAATTTTCCAGCTCGCGGGTGCGCTGCTCGATCTCGGTCAGCATGGCGTTGAAGGAGTCGGCCAGTTCGCCCGCCTCGTCGTCGCTGGTGCGCGGCGCGCGGCGCGAGTAGTCGCGCGTGGCCACCACCTCCTGCGCGATGCCGGTGATCGCCATCAAGGGAGCGGTCAGGCGTTTCCCCAGCCGCCACATCAGCAGCCAGGCCACGCCCATGGCCAGCAGGGTGACGCCGACGCCGATCGCCAGGTAGTCGATGAAGCGCTGCGCCAGACCGCTCTCGGCGCGCAGCACCACGGTGCCCAGCTGCTCGCCGTTCTCGGCGATGCGCTGCCGGACCACCAGCTCGCCCTCGACGCTCGTCGCGGTCGCTTCGCCGAGGCGCTGGGGAACCGGACGGCCCTCCCCGGCGGCCGCATACGACGCGAACAGCTCGCCCCCGGCGTCGTAGATGGCGGCGGCGCGCACCAGGGGACGGGTGCGCAGCAGGGCCAGGTTCTCGTTGGCCAGGCGCGGATCGTCGAAGGTCAGCGCGGCCGAGGTCATGTGGCCGACCAGCTCGGCCTGGGTGGTGAGGTCGTTGAGGAGCGCGCGGTGGTAGCTGCGCAAGTCGTAGCCGACCACGATCGCGATCGAGACCAGCAGCGCGGCGAAGGTGGTCGCCATGACCGCCGTGGCCAGCTTCTTGCGGATCGATCCCTGGCGGCTCATGCTTCCTCCAGGACGAGCATGGGCTTGCGCGCGGACCGCGACGGGACAGCGACAGGGATCTTCACGGCCGTGGCGGCCCGGCTTGGCTTCGCGCGATCAAAGCGTGCGGCATTCTCAGGTCCTACAAAAAAACGGGGAAAGGACGCCCTCCCCGAGGCGCGCCCAGCAGGCGTCCAGCATAGCAGCACGGCCGGGCATCATGTCGCACGGAACATTTTATTGTGCCAAGAGGATGTGGGCGCACTGTCGAAGGGCTAGCGGTGTTCGAATTGCAAATTTTACCCCCAGTGTCATGCCATGACGGCCTGCAGCGCGCTAGAATGGTTTCCAGGCCGACGACCCCGTCCGCCGCACCGGGGCGCCGCCGCCGGACCGCCCCGACAAGAAACGAAAGGAGACGCACGTGACGAACGAACTCATCGATCTTGCCACCCAGGTTGGGCGGGCCCTGGAGGCCAAACGGCTGCTGCTGGTCACCGCCGAGTCATGCACCGGCGGCGGAGTCTCGCAGGCCATCACCGAGGTTGCCGGCTCCACCGGCTGGTTCGAGTGCGGCTTCGTGACTTATTCGAATGCGTCCAAGACCGAATTGCTGGACGTGCCGGCGGCGATGATCGCCCAGTTCGGCTCGGTCAGCGAGGAAGTCGCGGGCAAGATGGCCGAGGGCGCGCTGGCCAACAGCAACGCCGACGTGGCCGTTTCGACCACCGGCATCGCCGGCCCGACCGGCGCCGTGCCGGGCAAGCCGGTCGGGACCGTCTGCTTCGGCTGGTCGCGCGGCGACACCACCTATACCGAGCGCCTGGTGTTCTCAGGCGACCGCCACGCCGTGCGCGAGCAGACCGTCGCGCACGCTCTCCGGGGACTGCTGCGCTTCATTGAATAAGGCGCGCCGGATGCCGGACAGGCTGCGCCATGCGCTTTTCGCCACGCTGGCGGCCCTGCCGCTGACGGCGGCCGCCGTCCCGGCAACGGCTTACACGCTGTATGCGGCGGGCGACATCGCCCGCTGCGCCCATCCCGATCCACGCTGGTCGGGCGCGGCCGCCACCGCCGCCCTGGTGGAAACGCGGCTGGCCGGCGATCCCGACGCCGCCGTATTGACGCTGGGCGACCACACCTACCCGCACGGCGCGGCGCGCGAGTTCGCCGACTGCTACGCCCCGACCTGGGGACGCTTCCGCGAACGCACCTGGCCCACGCCCGGCAACCACGAATACCACACCGACAAGGGCGCGCCCTACTTCGCCTACTTCGGCGAGCGCGCCGGGCGCGGCTACTACAGCCTGCGGCTGGGCGGCTGGCTGGTGATCTCGCTCAACAGCAACCTCAAGGGCGCGGCGCAGGCCGCCCAGCTGGACTGGCTGCGCACGGAACTGGCGCGCGCCCCGACGCGCTGCACGCTGGCGTTCTGGCACCACCCGCTGTATTCATCCGGCGGGCACCGCGAGCCGGGAAGACTACAGGATGCGTGGCAGATTCTGTTCGACGCCGGGGCAGAGCTGGTCCTGTCCGGCCACGACCACGATTACGAACGCTTCGCGCCGCAGGATGCGCAGGGAGGGCTGGACCGGGCGCGCGGGATCCGGCAGTTCGTGGTCGGCACCGGGGGGGCGTATGCGACGCCCTTCCTGCGATTCCCGCCCAACAGCGAGGTGCGCGAGGCGAGTTTCGACGGGGTGCTGCAGCTGCGGCTGCTCGACGGGGCGTATGAGTGGACATTCCTGCCTGCGGCGCCGGAGAAGGTGCCGGCGGGGGCGGTGATGGATCATGGGCGAACCGAATGCCATTGATCTCTCACCACCAGCCCCAGCCCGTCGTTCCCGCGAAGGCGGGAACCCAAGTTCGTCGAGCCGCCGTCCGGGTTAAACTTGAACGTTACGCGCGCAAACTTGGATCCCCGCCTTCGCGGGGAGTCGGAGCCGCCAATGGCGGGTACGACGGTTTTACGGCCGCGTGCTTTGGAAATTCAGCCGTAGCGCCGCTTCCAAATCTACCAGCCGCCTCCTTTTGAATTATCATGGCGGCCCCGCGCCGCACGGAGATCCGCATGAGAGTGCTCGTCATCCTGGCCGCACTGCTGCTGGCCTCCCTATCCGCCCCCGCCATGTCCCAACCCCCTATTCCTCTGCCCGTGGTCGCCTACGATAAATACGTTCTCCCCAATGGCTTGCAGGTGATCCTGGTCGAAGACCGGCGCCTGCCCATCGTCGCCGTCAACCTGTGGTACCACGTGGGCCCGGCCAATGAAGTCCCGGGCCTGACCGGTTTCGCCCACCTGTTCGAGCACATGATGTTCGCCGCCACCCGCCACATCCCGCGCGGCCTGGCCGACCGCCTGCTCGAAGGCGCGGGCGCCACCGACAGCAACGGCAGCACGGACCTCGACCGCACCAACTACTACGACACCGTGCCCGCCAACCAGCTGGAGCTGGCGCTGTGGGTGCACGCCGACCGCATGGGCTACCTGCTCGACGTGCTCGACCAGAAGGCCTTGACCAACCAACAGGACGTGGTGCGCAACGAGCGCCGCGAGAGCGTCGAGAGCGAACCCTACGGCATCGTCGAGGAAGCCCTGTCGCACGCCCTCTTCCCCAAGGGCCACCCCTACTACGCCTCGGTCATCGGCTCGCACGCCGACATCCAGAACGCGCGCCTGGAAGACGTGCGCCAGTTCTTCGCGAGCTACTACGGCCCCAACAACGCCAGCCTGGTGATCGCCGGCGACATCGACAAGGCCAAGACGCGCGCGCTGGTCGAGCGCTACTTCGGCAGCTTCCGGCGCAGCCCGCCGGTGGCGCGCCCGAACGTGGCGACGCCGCCGATCACCAGCGAGCGGCGCGTGGTCGTGCCCGACCGCGTGGAGCTGCCGCGCGTGTTCATGGGCTGGCTCACGCCCCCGGCCTACCAGCCGGGCGACATCGAGCTGGCCGTGGCCGCCCACATCCTGGGCGGCGGCAAGTCGAGCCGGCTGTATAAATCGCTGGTCTACGAGCGCCAGATCGCGCAGGACGTCGACGCCACCCAGAATTCCTATGGCCTCACCTCGACCTTCGTGATCGACGTCACCGCGCGCGCCGGCCACACGGCGCGCGAACTGGAAGAAGCGATCGACGCCGAACTGGCCCAGCTGCGCGACACGGGTCCGTCCGAGCGCGAAGTCGAGCGCGCCCGCAACAGCATCGAGACCGCCCTGCTGTCTTCGATCGAAAAGCTCGGCGGCGACGGCCTGGCAGACCAGCTCAACCACTACAACCAGTACACCGGCGATCCGGGCTACCTGCCCAAGGACCTCGAACGCCTGCGCAGCGTGGACGCCGCCGCCGTGCGGCGCGCCGTGCAGGCCTGGCTCAAGCAGGACGCACGCGCGGTGGTCACCGGCATCCCGGGCACGCCCGTGATCGACGACCCGCGCGCACCCAAGAAGAAAGCCGCTCCCAAGCCGGCGGCCCAGCAGCACATCAACGCCGATGAACCCTGGCGCGCCAAGCCGCCCAAGGCCGGGCCCGCCCCCGCCTTCACGCTGCCGAAAGGCGAGTCCTTCAAGCTGGCCAACGGCCTGACCGTGATCCACCACCACAACCCGGCCCTGCCCCTGGTCTCGGCCCAGCTGGTGGTGCGCAGCGGCAGCGCGGCCAATCCGGTGCGCCTGCCCGGCCTGGCCGGCTTCACGGCCCAGATGCTGGAGGAAGGCACGGCCACCCGCAGCGCGCCCCAGATCGCCGACGAGCTGGCTCAGCTGGGCGCCTTCATGGACAGCGGCACCAGCGCCGACGCCTCCAGCGTCTCGCTGCTGGCGCTGCGCTCCACCTTCGCCCAGGCCCTCGAGATCATGGCCGACGTGGTGCAGCGACCGGCCTTCCCGAATGCCGAAGTCGAGCGCCAGCGCGCCGACCGGCTGGGTGAACTGATCCAGCAGCGCGACGAGCCGGACATGGTGGCCGCGGTCGCCGCCGCCGGCGCGCTGTACGGCGCGCGCCACGCCAAGGGCTACGGCCAGCTCGGCACCGAGCCGGCGATCCGCGCCACCACCCGCGACGATATCCATGCGTTCTGGCGCCGCCACTACGTGCCCTCGAACGCGGCCCTGGTAGTCACCGGCCACATCACCTTGGACGAGCTGCGCGCGCTGGCCGAGGCGCGCTTCGGCGCCTGGCAGGGCGAAGCCGCGCCGCCGGCCGCGGCGGGCGATGCCTCCACCACCCGCGCGCGCCTGGTGCTGGTCGACCAGCCCGGCGCCGGCCAGACGGCGCTGCGCGTCACCAGCATCGGCGCCGCGCGCGACACGCCGGACTACGCGGCCCTGCAAGTCATGAACGGCGCGCTGGGCGGCATGTTCTCCAGCAGGCTCAACAACAACCTGCGCGAGACCAAGGGCTATACCTACGGCGTCTATTCGGCCTTCCGCCTCGACCGCACGCCCGGCCCCTTCATCATCGCGGGCAACGTGGAGCGCGCCGCCACCGACGCCTCGGTGCGCGAGATCTTCCGCGAAGTGCGCGCCATGCGCGAGCAACCGCTGCCTCCTGACGAGCTGGCGGCGGCGCGCGACGCCCAGCTGCTGTCGCTGCCCGGCCAGTTCGAGACCAGCGGCGAAGTCGGCGCCAGCCTGGCCGAGCTGTTCGTGTACGGGCTGCCGCTGGACTGGTACGCCGGCCTGCCGCGCCGCTTCGCGCAGGTCGATGCGGCCCAGGTGCAGCAGGCCGCGCGCACCTGGCTCGCGCCGGAGAAGATGATCGTGGTCGCCGTCGGCGACCGCAAGAAAGTCATGCCGCAGCTGCAGCCGCTCGAACTGGGCGCGCCGGAAGTGCGCGACGACGACGGACAGCTCATCCTCAAGAAGGAGGGAAAATAGCAGACCGTTGCGCCGATGCCTAAGGCTTACAAAGGATTACAAATGCCCTCGCTTTCTGCTTGCAAGGCCGCGTCTTTGGCAGGATGATGAATTCACCGGCGCGCATTGACGCCGCCGGTGTCAGGGGGCACCTCATGCAAAGCTTCTTGTTCGCGACCGGGATCGAAGGCAGCTACCCGGTCGTCACCGGGCGCAACGGCGGCTCCTTGCGCATCGACGAAATGGAAAAGACCGGGCATTACCGGCACTGGAAGGAAGACCTTACCCTGGTCAGCACCCTGGGCATCGACGCCCTGCGCTACGGACCTCCCTACTACAAGGTGCACCAGGGCCCCGGGAGCTACGACTGGGATTTCACCGACGAGGTCTTCGCCGAAATCCGCCAGCGCGGCATCAAGCCCATCGTCGACCTCTGCCATTTCGGCTTGCCCGACTGGCTGGGCAACTTCCAGAATCCCGAGTTCCCCCAGTTCTTCACGGAGTACGCCGAGGCCTTCGCCAGACGCTATCCCTGGGTGGAGCTGTACACGCCGATCAACGAGATCTACATCACCGCCAAGTTCTCGGCCCACGAAGGCCTGTGGAACGAGCGCATGAAGACCGACCGCGCTTTCGTGAACGCGATCCGCAACCTGGCCAGGGCGAACATCCTGGCCACCGAGGCGATCATGCACGTCCAGCCCAACGCCAAGTTCATCCAGAGCGAATCGTCGGAGTACTTCCACCCCAGCGGCCCCGAAGCCATGGAAATGGCGCGCCACATGAACGAACTGCGCTTCCTGGCCCTGGACCTCACCTACGGCCACGACGTCTCCGGACGGATGTACGAATACCTGTTCGACAACGGCATGAAGCGCGAGGACTATCACTTCTTCCTCAACCGCAACGTCAAGCCCGTCTGCATCATGGGCAACGACTACTACGCCACCAATGAACACGTGATCCACCCGGACGGCAGCACCGGTTCCTGCGAACTGTTCGGCTACTACGTGATCACCCAGCAGTATTACCACCGCTACCGCATCCCCGTGATGCACACCGAGACCAACAACCGCGACGCGGGCACGGGCGAGAAGGATGCCTGCGCCTGGCTCGAGAAGCAGTGGTCGAACCTGGTGCGGCTCAAGACAGACGGCGTGCCCATCCTCGGATTCACCTGGTACAGCCTGGTCGACCAGGTGGACTGGGACAGCGCCCTCACCATCGACGCAGGGACCGTCAACCAGTACGGCCTGTGCGACCTGGAGCGGCGTGTGCGCCCGATCGGCGAGGCCTACCGCGACCTGATCCATACCTGGCGGCACCGGGTGCGCAACGATTTCATCTGCCTGCATTAAATTTGCTGAGCTCAGGCGGCGCTTGCAAGGAGGCCTGTTTGGCGGGATGATGAACGCCTGCCGGCAGGATCGGCATCGGAAGGAGGCGGACGATGCAGAGGTTCTTGTTTGCGACGGGAATCGAAGGCAGCTATCCGGTCATCGCGGGGCGCGACGGCGCCGACCAGCGCATCGACGAGATGGAAAAGACCGGCCACTACCTGCGCTGGAAGGACGACCTGTGCCTGGTGCGCGCGCTCGGGATCGACGCGCTGCGCTGCGGCCCGCCCTACTACAAGGTGCACCTGGGTCCGGGCCGCTACGACTGGGAATTCCCGGACGCCTTCTTCGCCGAAGTCCAGCGCCTGCGCATCAAGCCCATCGTCGACCTCTGCCATTTCGGCCTGCCCGACTGGCTCGGCAATTTCCAGAATCCCGAGTTCGCGCACTTCTTCGCCGAATACGCGGGCGCCTTCGCCCAGCGTTTTCCCTGGGTCGAGCTGTACACGCCGATCAACGAGATCTACGTCACCGCCAAGTTCTCGGCCCACGAAGGCCTGTGGAACGAGCGCCTGCGTTCCGACCGCGCCTTCGTCACCGCCATCAAACACCTGGCCAAGGCCAATATCCTGGCGACCGAAGCGATCCTGAAGGTCCAGCCCACGGCGAGGTTCATCCAGAGCGAATCCTCGGAATACTTCCACCCCTGCGGGCCGGATGCCGTAAACGTGGCGCGGCACATGAACGACATGCGCTTCCTGGCCCTGGACCTGACCTACGGCCACGATGTCTACGCCAGGATGTACGAGTTCCTGCTCGACAATGGCATGACCCGCGACGAATACCATTTCTTCCTCGACCGCAGCGTCAAGCCGGTCTGCATCATGGGCAACGACTACTACGCCACCAACGAGCACATCGTCTACCCGGACGGCAGCACCTTCGTGTGCGAGATGTTCGGCTATTACGTCATCACCCAGCAGTACTACGACCGCTACCGCATCCCCGTGATGCACACCGAGACCAACAACCGCGACGCGGGCAACGGCGAGAAGGACGCCCGCTCCTGGCTCGAAAAGCAGTGGTCGAACCTGCTGCGCCTGAAGTCCGACGGCGTGCCCATCCTCGGCTTCACCTGGTACAGCCTGGTCGACCAGGTCGACTGGGACAGCTCGCTCGCTGTCGATGCCGGCAACGTCAACCGCTACGGCCTGTGCGACCTGGAACGCCGCGTGCGACCGGTGGGCGAGGCCTACCGCGACCTGATCCACACCTGGAAGCACCGGATCAGCAACGATTTCATCTGCCTGCGCTAGCCATGGAGATGCCGGGCAAGGTCGTCATCGTCAGCGGCGCCACCTCTGGCATCGGCCGCGAGGTGGCCTTGCGCTTCGCCCGCGAAGGCGCGCGCGTCGTGATCCTCGGGCTGGACGACACCCGCGGCCAGGAGGTGCAGACCGCCCTGCAGCTGCAGGGCGCGGCGGACTGCTTCTACCGGCGCACCGACGTGAGCGACGGCGGTGCGGTCCAGGCCGCCGTGGCCGAAGCGGCCGCGCGCTGGGGCCGGGTGGATGTGCTGGTCAACAACGCCGCGATCATGTATACCGGCGCCCTGGCCGACATGAGCGAGGCCGACTGGGACAAGACGATGGCGGTCAACCTGAAGGGGCCCTTCCTGCTGGCGAAGCACGCGCTGCCGGCCATGCCGCCGGGCTCCAGCATCGTCAACATCTCCTCGGTGCATGCGATCGCCACCGATGCGCACAGCACCGCCTACTCGGCCAGCAAGGGTGGGCTCGAAGCCTTCACGCGTGCGTTCGCGCTCGAATGCCATGCGCGCAAGATACGGGTGAATGCGCTGCGTCTGGGCGCGGTCGATACGCCCATGCTGTGGAATAACCCGGATGTGCGCTCGGGCGAGGAGAAGCTCGACCCGAGCGAGGTGGCGTCATCCGGCGAGGTGGCGGAACTGGTGCTGTTCCTGGCGAGTGCGCGTTCGCAGCCGGTGACCGGCGCAGTGCTCACTGCCGACGGCGGGCGCCTGCCTATCCTCGGCAGCCACGCGCACTAGGCGCAGGTGCGGAAACCCACGAACATGTCGCTGCGCTGCGGCGAGTAGAAATTGCGGAAGGCGGTCGAACGCAGGCGTTCCGGCGTCGCGAAGGAGGCGCCGCGCAGCACCTGGTGGGTGCCGAAGTAAGGCGCCGAATACTCGCGGTAGGCATCCGGCGCGAATCCCGGGAAGGCGGTGAAGGGCGATGCCGTCCACTCCCACAGATCGCCCCAGCGCATGCCCGGATGGGCCGCCGCGCGCACCCATTCGGCCTCGCTGGGCAGGCGACGTCCGGCCCAGGCGCAATACGCTTGCGCCTCGTACAGGCTGACATGGCGCACCGGCTCGGACTCCAGGAGCGGACAAGGCCGGCCGAAGCGCAAGGCATACCAGGCGTCGCCCTCGCGCCGCCAGCCGCGCGGCGCGTCCGCTTGCTGCTGCGCCAGCCAGGTCCGGCCCGCTTCGCTCCAGAAGCGCGGCTCGCGATAGCCGCCGGCGGCAATGAAGCGGCTGTAGTCGGCATTGCTCACCAGCGTGGCATCGATGCGGAAGGGCGCCAGCTCGCAAGGCTGCGCCCACTTTTCATTGTCGAAGACGAAGCCGCTGCCGGGCCGGCTGCCCAGTTCGACCATGCCTCCGTCGAGGCGCAGCTCGGCCGCCGCGGCGGACGGCACGGCAGGCTCGCTGCCCGGCCAGGGCAGGCCCAGGGTCTGCAAGGTGTAGGCGAAGGCTTCGCCATGCATGTCTTCGTGCGCCAGGACCAGGCGGTAAAAATAGAGGGCGTCGTCGCTGTGCGCTTCGCTGTCCAATCTTGCCAGCACACCGTCGAGCACGGCGCGGCAATACGCCTTGATCTCGCTGGCCGGCGGCAGGTCCAGCGACCAGCGGGTGTCGTGCGCGACAGTGTTGGAATCGAACCAGGCGTCGCTCCCGGCCAGCAGCGAGGGCCGCAAGGCCGCTTCAGGCGCGCTCGAGCTTGCGCCGCGCAAGAGGTACCACTCGGCGAACCAGGCGATGTGCCCGAGTTCCCACAAAGGCGGGTTCACGATGGGCAGCAAGGGCACATTGAAAGGGTCGTCCATGCCGGCCCCGGCAAATTGCTCGAAGAAGGCCAGGCTGCGCACGCGGGCGTCTTGCAGCGCCAGGGCCAGCGCATCCGGTGCGGCGGTTCGAAACGAGGCGTTCATGGCAGGCTTTCAGGCGGGGTCGTGGCGCCCCAGGGACTCCCATTATCGGCCGGGGTCCGGCAAATTCCAAGCACGCCCTTGCCGCTTCTCACGGCTTGATCTAACATGTGAACAATTCTTCACATGTTGAATATGAACTCACTCCTCGAACCCGGCCATCCGGGCCTGGCGGAAGCGCCGTCGCCGGAAGCCGTCGACCAGCTGGCGGACCTGTTCCACCTGCTGGGCGACCCCACCCGCCTGCGCATCGTGCTGGCCTGCCTGGCCCAGCCGACCGCGGTGGGCGACATCGCCGGCCTGCTCGCCTTGTCCAGCTCCCTGGTCAGCCACCACCTGCGCCTGCTGCGCGCCGCCCGCATCGTCAAGGCCGAGCGCCAGGGCAAGCAGGTGTTTTACTCCGCCGCCGACGCTCACATCAGCGGCCTGCTCACCAACATGTTCGAGCACATCGCCGAACCCGCAAACGGAATCGATCCATGAAGCACCAGCATAGCCACGACCATGACCACGACCACGATCACGGTCATGAGCACCACGGCCACCATCACGGCCTCGGCCACCATCATCACCACATGCCCGATCCCAACAGCAATGGCCGCGCCTTCGCGCTGGCGATCGGCGTCAACACGCTGTTCGTGGCGATCGAATTCATCTACGGCTTCATCGCGCACTCGACGGCGCTGATGGCCGACGCTGGCCACAACCTGTCCGACGTGCTGGGCCTGCTGCTGGCCTGGGGCGCGGCGGTGCTCACCAGGAGCAAGCCGCACGGCCGCTACACCTACGGCCTGCGCGGCTCGACCATCCTGGCGGCGCTGGCCAATGCGGTGCTGCTGCTGGTAGCTTGCGGCGCCATCGCCTGGGAAGCGGTGCAGCGCTTCGCCGAACCGGCGCCGGTGGCCGGTTCGACGGTGTCGATCATCGCGGCCATCGGCGTGGCGATCAACGGCTTCTCGGCCTGGCTGTTCATGAAGGGCGCCAAGGACGACCTCAATGTGCGCGGCGCCTACCTGCACATGGCGGCCGATGCCGCGCTCTCGCTGGGCGTGGTGGTGTCGGGGCTGGTGATCATGTCGACCGGCTGGACCTGGATCGACCCGGCGGTGAGCCTGGTGATCGTGGTCGTGATCGTGGCCGGCACCTGGTCGCTGCTGCGCGAGTCGGTGCAGCTGTCGATGGCGGCGGTGCCGCCCTCGGTGGACGCGGTCAAGGTGAAGGGCTTCCTGGCCAAGTGGCCGGGGGTGAGCGAGGTGCACGACCTGCACATCTGGGCGATGAGCACCACCGAGACGGCGCTCACGGCGCACGTGGTGATGCCTGGGGGGTATCCGGGGGATGCGGTGCTCGACGATATCGTCGAGCATTTACGGGAAGATTTCGGGATTCACCACTGCACGCTGCAGGTGGAGGAAGGGACTACCCACCATCATTGTGCGTTGAGGGTGCATGCGCATTGAGCGCTAGCGGGACGCTACGGACTTGGATCCCCGCCTTCGCGGGGATGACGTTGGTGGAAGGTGCGTGAGAGTCGATATAACGGCTTCGGACTCGTACGTTAAAACGTCATCCCCGCGAAGGCGGGGACCCAAGTTTGCCAACAGACCTTCGGCCCTCAACCCGCCAGATTCGCATACAAAGCCGTACTCAAATACCTCTCCCCAAACGAAGGAATGATCGTCACGATCATCTTCCCCGCATTCTCCGGCCTGCGCGCCACCTGGATGGCCACCCACAGCGCCGCCCCCGACGAAATCCCCACCAGCAGCCCCTCTTCCCTGGCCGCCGCGCGCGCCGTCTCGAAGGCGTCGTCGTTCTTCACCGTGATGACTTCGTCATAGGCATGGGTATTCAGCACCTGCGGTACGAAACCCGCGCCGATGCCCTGGATCGGGTGCGGCCCCTTGGTTCCCTTGGACAGCATGGGCGAAGCCTCCGGCTCCACCGCGATCGCCTGGAAGCCCGGCTTGCGCCCCTTGATCACCTCGCTCACGCCGGTGATCGTCCCGCCCGTGCCCACGCCCGCGACCAAGATGTCGACCTTGCCGTCGGTATCGCGCCAGATCTCCTCGGCGGTGGTGCGGCGGTGCACCTCGGGGTTGGCGGGATTGTTGAACTGCTGGGGCATGAAGTTGCGCGGATCGGCCGCCACGAGTTCCTCGGCGCGCCGGATCGCGCCCAGCATGCCTTCGCTGCCGGGAGTGAGCACCAGCTCGGCCCCGTAGGCGCGCAGCAGCATGCGGCGCTCGTTGCTCATGGTCTCGGGCATCACCAGCTTGCAGCGGTAGCCGCGCGCGGCGCACACCATCGCGAGCGCGATGCCGGTGTTGCCGCTGGTGGGTTCGACGATGGTGGTGTCGGGGCCGATCAGCCCCGCCGCCTCGGCCGCCTCGATCATGGCCAGGCCGATGCGGTCCTTGACGCTGTGCGCGGGATTATGGAACTCGAGCTTGCCGAGGATCTCGGCGCCGCTGCCGGCGGCCAGCTTGCGAATACGTACCAACGGGGTGTTGCCAATCAGCTCAGTCACGTCGTTTGCAATTCTCATGCACGGCCTCCGGTTGTCGAGTCACATATGAGTTACTTCACATCCATCAGTTCCACGTCGAAGATCAGGTCCGCATCCGGCGGGATCACGCCGCCCGCGCCGCGCTTGCCGTAGGCCAGGGCGCTCGGGATGATCAGGGTGCGCTTGCCGCCCACCTTCATGCCGGCCACGCCCTGCTCCCAGCCCTTGATGACGCGGCCCGCGCCCAGCTGGAATTCGATCGGCGTACGGCCGGCGTCGAGCGAGGAATCGAACTTGCGGCCGCGCTGCTTGGGCGCCAGCGGCTTGTGCAGCCAGCCGGTGTAGTTGACGGCGACGTTGCTGCCGAGCGTGGCTTCCTTGCCCTTGCCGACCACGCGGTCGACGATCTCGACCTGGGGTGCGGGGGTTGCAGGGACGACGGGCTCGGTCGGCTGGACCGGCTGGGCCGGCTGCGCCTCGGTTGCCGTGGTGGCTGGCGTGGCCGGCGTTGCCGGCGGGGATGCCGGCTGCTGCTGCTCCGGCGGCGGCTGGGTGGCCGGCTTGCCGGCCTCCTGCTGCTGCTGAGCGCTCTGCTGAGCGTGGACGCTGGCGGCGGCGAGCAGCAGCGCGATGAAGGCGGATCGACGAATCATGGGCTCTTCCATCAAAAGGATTCAAACTGATCCTATGATAGCAAGGCCTCCTCGGGTTGCACAGTTTGCACTACAACAGCTTCCGCCTCCGTTTGCGGCCGCGCATTGGCGGCGTCGGCCAGCTTGCGCAGCAGGTGGCCGGCGGCCACCATGCCGAAGGTGGCCGTGACCACCATGCTGGAGCCGAAGCCCGCGCAGTTCAGCCCGGTGACGCTGTTGGGATCGATGGCGCAGGCGTCGCCCGCTTCCGGGTAGCGCAGCGGCTCCATCGAGAACACCGCGTCGATGTGGTACTTGTTCTTCTCGCCACGCGCGAAGCCGTATTGCGCGCGCAGGATCTTGCGCACTTTCTTGAGCAGCGGTTCCTGCTCGGTGCGCGCCAGGTCGCGGATCTCGACCTTGGTCGGATCGAGCTGGCCGCCGGCGCCGCCGATGACCACCAGCGGCATCTTGTTGGCGCTGCACCAGGCGATCAGGGCCGCCTTCGGCTTGACGCTGTCGATGGCGTCGACCACGTAATCAAAACCCTTGCCGGCGACCATGCTCTCGATATTCTCCGGATCGATGAAATCCTCGACCAGGGTCACCTTGCAGAACGGATTGATCTCGGCGATGCGGCGCTGCAGGGCCTCGATCTTGGGCAGGCCCACGGTCGAGGACAGCGCCTGGATCTGGCGGTTGATGTTCGACTCGGCGACGTTGTCGAGGTCGATCAGGGTCAGGTGGCCGATCGCGCTGCGCGCCAGCGCCTCGACGATCCAGGAGCCGACGCCGCCCACGCCGATCACGCAAACGTGCGCCGCGCGGAAACGTTCCAGTGCACGCTCGCCGTACAGGCGAGCTATGCCTCCGAAGCGGCGCGCAAAGTCGACTTCTTCTTCCAGTGCTGCCGCGAACTCATGGGGTTTGATCGTGTTCATCCTCCCATTTTAACGGACGGAACTTTCACAACTGCACTAAAATAACTCTCAGTCAATTAAATTCTTTTCGCGTGTCAACAAAAAGCCATATGACCACCCTCCTGCACGACACCGCTCCCGATTTCGACCAGCCGATCGCCGTGCTCAAGCATTGCCATGGCCGCATCCGCAAGCAGCTGGCGACCCTGGACAAGCTGCTGGCCCACCTGCCGGAACACGGCGCCGACGAGCAGGCGCGCCAGGCCGCGAGCGCGGTGCTGAAGTATTTCGACAAGGCCGCCCACCTGCACCACGAGGACGAGGAGCAGGACCTGATCCCGATGCTGCGCGCCGTGGCCCAGGGCGAAGACGCCGCCACCCTGCAGGCGCTGGCGCCGGTGATTCTGCAGGACCACAAGGACATGGACGCGCTGTGGCAGGACCTGCACGAGCAGCTCAACCTGGTCGCCGAAGGCGGCGCCGCCGCCCTGTCGGCCAGCGCCGTGCAGCGCTTCGTGCAGCGCTACACCGCGCACATGGAACGCGAGGAAAGCGTGATCGCGCCGATGGCCATGCGCCTGTTCTCGTCCGAGCAGATGGCGCGCCTGGGCGCCGCCATGCAGCGCCGCCGCGGCCTGGGCGGAGAAACGGACAAGCCTTCGGTCGGCCAGTCGGTGGCCGACCTGCGCAAGGATTACGGCCAGGCAAGCCTTACGGAAGAGGACGTGCTGGACGACCCGATGCTGCAATTCACCCAGTGGTTCGAGCAGGCGCTCAAGGCCGAAGTCAACGAGCCGAACGCGATGTCGGTGGCGACCGTATCAAGCGAAGGCCGCCCGAGTTCGCGTATCGTGCTGGTGAAGCAGTTCGACGAGCGCGGGTTCACCTGGTACACCAATTACGACAGCAAAAAAGCCCAGGATTTGCGCGATAATAAATTTGCAGCATTGTTATTCTTTTGGAGTGAACTGGAACGCCAGGTGCGCATCGAAGGACGAGTGGAGCGCACCTTGGACGAAGAAAGCGACCGGTATTTCCGCAGCCGTCCTCTCAAGAGCCGGCTGTCGGCCATCGCTTCGCACCAAAGCGCCCCGATCGCCAGCCGCGCCGCGCTCGAGGAGAACTACGAAACGGTGGCTCGGCAGGCAGGCGAGGATCCGCCACGCCCCGCGAACTGGGGCGGTTTCCGGCTGATCCCCGACCGCATCGAATTCTGGCAAGGCCGGCGCTCGCGCTTCCATGACCGCATCGTGTACGAGCGGCAGGCGGACGGCAGCTGGACGCGCCAGCGTTTGCAACCGTAGGCCGGCAGCAGTCGGGGCCGGCCGCCACTTCGGAGGTGACCGTGTTCGACCAGATCAAGCTTTCTGCCTGGAGCGCAGGCCTGCGCAACAAGCTCTCCGTTCCGCTGCGCGTGGAACTGTGGAATGGCGAGCACATCGAGCTGTCCTCCGAAGTCCCGCGCGTCACCATCCGCGTGCCGGACAAATCGGCGCTGCGCTACCTCACCTCCCCTTCCCTGTACAAGCTCGGACGCGCCTACGTGGAAGGCGCGATCGAGGTGAAGGGCCGGGCCGCCGACATCATCGACGTCGGCAATGCCCTGGCCGCCTCCGGCGCCATGCCCGACAAGCCGCGCAGCCGCCTGGGCGGCTTCAAGATCGGCTCCCAGCACACACGCGAGAAGGACGCCGAGGCGATCCGCTACCACTACGACGTCTCCAACGAGTTCTACGCCGCCTGGCTCGACCCGAACATGGTGTATTCCTGCGCCTATTTCGAAAACGGCGACGAGGACCTGGCCACGGCGCAGACCAAGAAAGTCGACCACATCCTGCGCAAGCTCGGCGTGCAGCCGGGCCAGACCCTGCTCGACATCGGCTGCGGCTGGGGCGCGCTGGCGCTGCGCGCGGCCGGGCAGTTCGGCGCGCGCTGCGTGGGCATCACCCTGTCCGAGAACCAGGCGCGGCTGGCGCGCGAGCGTGTCCGCCAGGCCGGCCTGCAGGACCGCATCGAGATCCGGCTGCAGGACTACCGCGACGTCGAGGGCACGTTTGACCGCATCACCAGCGTCGGCATGTTCGAGCACGTGGGGGTGCAGCACCTGCCGGAATATTTTGCGCGCGTGTGCCGGCTGCTGGCGCCGGGGGGCGTGATCATGAACCACGGCATCACCACCACCAATGTCGACAATGGCGCCACACCCTATGGCGGCGGCCAGTTCATCGACGAATACGTGTTCCCGCACGGCGAGCTGGCTCATTTGTCGACGGTGATCCGGGCCATGCAGGAAGGCGGACTGGAAGTGCGCGACGTGGAAAACCTGCGCCGCCACTACGCGCGCACCTGCGCCATCTGGACCGAGAACTTCGAAGGGAATGCGGAAGCGATCCGCAAGCTGACAGATCCCAGGCGCTTCCGCATCTGGCACGTCTACCTGGCCGGCTGCGCCTACGCCTTCGCGCACGACCGCATCAGTCTCTACCAGATCGTATGCGGGAAGGCGGGAGGGAAACCGGGGGATATTCCCTGGTCGCGGCGGTATATGTACGTGTAGGACTCCGCGGGGGGCAGCACCGAAGCCGCAGCGCTATTTTAGCCGCCGTCCCATACCAACGTCGTCCCGGCGAAGGCCGGGAGTCGTTACCGGCTAGCGCTCAGGCCTTCAGCCGCTCCGCAAACGTCTTGCGAAACTTCTGCACCTTGGGCGCCACCACAAACGCGCAATACCCCTGCAGCGGATGCTGGGCAAAATAATTCTGGTGGTACCCCTCGGCCTTGTACCAGGTCTCCTGCGGCACGATCTGGGTCACGATGGGCGCATCCCACACCGCGGCCATCTCGGCCATCACCTGGCGCGCGGTCGCCTCCTGCTCGGGCGAGGTGAAGAAGATCGCCGACCGGTACTGCGTGCCGACGTCATTCCCCTGCCGGTCCGGCGTGGTCGGATCGTGGATCGTGAAGAAGATTTCCAGGATGTCACGGTAGGAAATCACCGACGGGTCGAATTCCAGGCGCACCACTTCGGCATGGCCGGTCTGGCCGGTGCACACCTGCTCGTAGGTCGGATTTTGCACCTGGCCGCCCATGTAGCCCGATTCCACGCGGGTGACGCCGCGCACCTCGAGATAAACCGCTTCCAGGCACCAGAAGCAGCCGCCGCCCAGGATGGCGACCTCGGTTCCCGTTTGCTCGTTCATAGCTCACCTTTGCGCTTGACGTTATCGACAGCGCCTAATGTAACGCAAAGCCGCGGACCCTGCAGAGTGCCTCTCGCGCGCAACAGGCGGGGACTGCCGGCCTTACCCAAAACCATGGCTTGGGGCATTTTGTTGTCCCGAAACGGGCTTGCGCGGCAAGAGATGCCCCGGCAATGGCATAATGGCGCCAACATCCAAGGCTCCAATGAACACACGCTCTCCCCGCGCCACCGCGCGCGGCTTCGATTCGACGCATTTTCGTCACGCACTGTCGCAATTCGCAACCGGCGTCACCGTCATCACGACGCGCCTGGAAGACGGCAGTTTCCGTGGCCTGACCGCCAGCTCCTTCAATTCGGTCTCGCTGGAGCCGCCGCTCGTCCTGTGGAGCCTGGGCGCAGGCGCCAACAGCCTGCCCATCTTCAGCGGCAATTCCCACTACGTCATCAATGTGCTCTCGGCCGGCCAGGAAGAGCTGGCGATGCGTTTCTCGCGCCGCCGCGACAATCCCTTCGAAGGCGTCGAGTACGAGCTGTCGCGCACCGGCCAGCCTATCCTGAAGGGTGTGTCGGCCTGGTTCGAATGCCACAACCGCAGCCGCTATCCGGAAGGCGACCACGTCATCTTCGTGGGCGAGGTCGAGGAATGCCAGGTCCATCCCCAGCCTTCGCTAATCTTTCACGGCGGCAAATTCGGCGTCACGCCGCACCGCTGAGCCCTACCCGGCCGGGGTTGCCGGTCGGACAAATCTAAAAAATCCTGTCGCACTTTCAAAAGATGCGATCGCGCCGACTTCCCTATAATGGGCAGCTTAGGCGCGACTCATCCCGCATTCGACCAAGAAACCAGAGACAGGATTTTGCAATGAACCATTCCGATTCGCCCAAAAAAGCCAAGGCCCAATTTCACTGGGATGATCCGCTCCTCCTGAACAGCCAGCTGACCGACGACGAGCGCATGGTGCGCGACGCCGCCGCGGCCTACTGCCAGGACAAGCTGCAGCCGCGCGTCCTGGAAGCCTTCCGCCACGAGCAGATGGACACCTCGATCTTCCGCGAGATGGGCGAACTCGGCCTGCTCGGCCCGACGATTCCGGAACAGTACGGCGGCCCGGGCCTGAACTACGTGGCCTACGGCCTGATCGCGCGCGAAGTCGAGCGCGTCGACTCCGGCTACCGTTCGATGATGAGCGTGCAGTCCTCGCTGGTCATGGTGCCGATCTACGAGTTCGGCAACGAGGAAACCAAGCAGAAATACCTGCCCAAGCTGGCCACCGGCGAATGGATCGGCTGCTTCGGCCTGACCGAGCCGAACCACGGTTCCGACCCGGCCTCGATGGTCACCCGCGCCCGCAAGGTCGAGGGCGGCTACTCGCTGAGCGGCTCCAAGATGTGGATCACCAACTCGCCGGTCGCCGACGTGTTCGTGGTCTGGGCCAAGGACGACGAAGGCGCGATCCGCGGCTTCGTGCTGGAAAAGGGCTGGAAAGGCCTGTCGGCTCCGGCCATCCACGGCAAGTTCGGCCTGCGCGCCTCGATCACCGGCGAAATCGTCATGGACGAAGTGTTCTGCCCGGAAGAGAACGCCTTCCCGGAAGTGCGCGGCCTCAAGGGTCCGTTCACCTGCCTGAACTCGGCCCGCTACGGCATCGCCTGGGGCGCGCTGGGCGCGGCAGAAGCCTGCTGGCACACCGCGCGCCAATACACCATGGACCGCAAGCAGTTCGGCAAGCCGCTCGCGGCCAACCAGCTGGTGCAGAAGAAGCTGGCCGACATGCAGACCGAGATCACCCTCGGCCTGCAGGGCTGCCTGCGCCTGGGACGCATGAAGGACGAAGGCACTGCTGCCGTCGAGATCACCTCGATCATGAAGCGCAATTCCTGCGGCAAGTCGCTGGATATCGCCCGCGTCGCGCGCGACATGCTGGGCGGTAACGGTATCTCGGACGAGTTCGGCATCATCCGCCACATGGTCAACCTCGAGGTGGTCAACACCTACGAAGGCACGCACGACATCCACGCGCTGATCCTCGGACGCGCACAGACCGGCATCGCCGCGTTCTGATTTTCCCCCGGCGCAACCGGCTGCCGAGGCGGCCGGTTGTGACCGATCACCGTCTGCGGCGCCGGGCGCCGGATTGTTTTCACGATCCAGGTGCCACCATGATCCCGCACGACAAACAGCAAGAAATCCGCAGCCGCCTTCGCACGGCCGAGCAAGAGCACGAAGTCCGCGTCCTCCTGGCCGTCGAGTCGGGCAGCCGCGCCTGGGGCTTCGCTTCGCCCAACAGCGACTACGACGGGCGCTTCATCTATGTACACCGCCCGGACTGGTACCTGTCGGTCAGCCTGGAAGAACAGCGCGACGTCATCGAGTACCCGATCGTGGACGACATGGACGTCAATGGCTGGGACCTGCGCAAGGCCCTGCGCCTGTTCTGGAAATCCAATCCCGGCTTCGTCGAGTGGATCCAGTCGCCGCTGGTCTACGAGTCGGCCGGCAGCTTTCATGCGCGCGCACGCGAACTCCTGCCGCAGGTGTATTCCCTCGAGCGCGGCGTGCACCACTACCGCAGCATGGCCAAGACCAACTACCGGGGCTACCTCCAGGCGGACATGGTGCCGCTGAAGAAGTACTTCTACGTGTTGCGTCCCCTGCTGTCGGTACGCTGGCTGCTCGAGACACAGCGTCCGGCGCCGATCGAGTTCTCCCGGCTGCTGCCCACCATCGAGGGCGAACCGGGCCTGCGCGAGGCCATCGACGAGCTGCTCGAGCGCAAGCGCCGCTCGCCCGAGATGGGCCTGGCGCCCCAGGTCGCGCCCATCCAGCGCTTCATCGAAGTGGAGCTGGCGCGCCAGGAGTCGCTGCGGATCGACCGCGCGCACCGTGACGCCGTGGCGCCGCTGCTGTCGCAGCTGTTCCGCGACGTGCTGCGCGAAACCTGGGGCTGAGGGACCAGTCGGGGACGCGCCGGGAGACGCCTCAGATCTCCCACTGCAGCTGCACTGTAAGCGCCCTGGTGCTGCTGCGCTCCAGCGGCATCCGGTCATCGACATAGCCGGCCGAGATGGTCCGTCCGTGCTTCCAGCGGTAGCGGTACAGTACCGAACGGTGGACCTGGCGCTCGTTCCAGGCCGGCAGCCGGGTGATGCCGTCGTCGCGGCGTGCGGCCCAGGTGTTCTGGGCCAGCACGCGCAGGGAATCGCGCGGGCTGAAATGCAGCATCGCCAGCCAGCGCCAGGCGGTGTCCGTAAAGGCATCGTGGCCGAGCGTGCCCCGTACCCAGGCGCGGTTGACATGGTGGTCGAGTTCCAGCGCCCAACCCCGCCTGAGGGGAAAACGCAGGCCGACGTCGAGAATGACATTGCCGCCGCGCCCGACCCGGTCGGCATCCGCGTCGAGCTGGCGCCCGAGCGAGACTTCGGCGGCGAGCTTCGGCGCCCATGCCGCCGGCACCGTCTCGAGGCCGACGTGCAGCGCCGGCGTGCGGTGCAGCCGCCCACCCTGCCGGGCGCGCTGGCGGTCGAGCCCAAGCTGGGTCCAGAAGCGCGTCTGCCCCGGCGCCGACAGCCAGAAGCCGGGACGGATCTTGCGCTCGACCACTTCGTTGCCGGGCTGCCCGCTGGCGCGGTCGCGCAGGGTGCGGATCTCGTGCAGGCCCAGATGGGCCTCGAATTCATGGAGCGCCAGCGCTTCCTGCCGGCCGAGGATCCGGTTGATGTCCAGGTCGAGCTTGGCGATGCCCGCTTGCGGCAGGAAGCCGTTGTCGTTCACGAAGCCGGGGCCGATCGCCTCGACCTCCGCTTCGTTCCACCAGTCGCCCGAGCTGTGCACGAACTTGCCCCACAGGTAGCCGCCATCGCGGGACGGCGTGCGCACCGGCGCCAGCGCCTCGTCGAAGCCGGCGCTGGTCCGCGAATGCATGGCCAGCAGCGCGGCTTGCCGCTGCGCGCCGCCGGCACTGGCACCGCGCCACTGGGCATCGAGGCCGAGCACGTCATTCCTGCCGAAGGCATGGTAGTCGCGCTGCGACACGAAGGCCCCCAGCAGCAATCCCTCGCCATGCCAGCGCGCGCGCCACAGGTTCGCCGTGGAACGGTGGGCTTGCTCGTATTCCAGGGTAGCGTAGGGACGGCCGCGCAGCACCACCCCGCCGGGTTCGTCGCGCAGGCTCATCGCGGTGGCGTCCAGGTGCGCCGCACGCCAGGTGGCGCGCGCCCCCCACTTCGGATCGAACACGGTGCGCGAATAGAAGGCCGGCAGCGGCAGGCCGAGCACGTCGGAGCTTTCGAGGAAGAAGCCGCGCTTCTCCGGCAGGCTGAGGGCGATGTTGCTGGCGCCCGCGGACACCGGCTGGTCGACCTCGGTCTGCGAGTAATCGGGATGGAGGATGCCGTTGAATACCCAGTCGGCGCGCGGGCGGACGTTGACTTCCAGCCCGGCATCCAGGCGCAGGCCACGTTCGCGCCGGCCCTCCGTGCCGTCGCGCGCGGCGCGCAGCGTGAGTTCCGGACGGAGTTCGACGAAGCGGCGGTCGCGCACCGACTCCACCGTGCTGCCCATGCCCTCGATCTCGCGCAGCGAGACCAGGTAATTCAGCGCATCGGTCTTCAGGGGCGCGGTCAGCAGCAGCGTGCCGTCCGCATGCGGCACGCTGCGCTCGACCATCATCTGCCAGGTGCGGCCGCCGGCATACGGGAAGCGCAGGTTCGACAAGGGCCAGCGCACTTCCATGCTGTAGCCATCCGGCAGCAGCTTGACCGCCGCCTCGAGCGGGAAGTCCGGGCCCAGGTCGGATTCGTCATCGTCGGCCCGGTGTATGCCGTCGCTGACCACGCCCGCCGTGTTGATGCGCACGAACTGGGCGGCGCGTCCATGCCCGACCGGGTCGATCCAGAGGCCGATGAAATCCTGGTCCAGGTCGACCTTGTCGCGCCGCGCCAGCGAGCCGCGCAGCTTGGCGGCCGGCGTGTCCCAGGCGCGGACCGCGAACACCAGCGCGTGCTCGTCGATCAGGAGCTGCACCGTGGTGCGCAAGGCGGGTGGCAGCGGATGGCCGTCGCGCGGCTCGTGCTTGTGGAAGCTGTCGTAGACGGGAGCACGCTGCCAGGCCGGGTCATCCAGGACGCCATCGATGCGCGGCGCGTCGGCCTGGGCGATGCGTACTGCGCGCAGGCCGCCCTGCGTGGCCGGATCACCCTGCCCGTGCGCAGCGGGGGCAAGTACCGGCAGCGCGATGGCGAGCAACAGATGGGGGAGTAGTCGGGCTGAACAGGTATGCACGGATCAAGCGGGCCAAGACGAAGGAAAGAAGGCGGCTTCGGTCCAGGGGACCGCACAGTGCACCCTGATATTGCAATAGAAGCAATATTATAGCTTGAGCATTTGCTATCGCAATCAGGATGGCCCGCTTTCATGCACAGAGCATGGAGCTCCTGTTCAACGAACCCAACTGCTGCGCTCACCCGACATTTCTTAACAATTTTCAATCGCGTGCGTTGCATTGTCTGTCTTTTGAGCTACCATCGGTTATTCGTTCTCCATAACCCGGCTGTTTCAATTTTTCACTGTCCGCGACACATGATGAACGCTCTTTCGGCTCTGGATCAGACCGCTTCAGATAGTGCGCACTCACTGTCGCTCGAACTGCTGTTGAGTAATCTTCCCGGCGCCGCCTACCGTTGCCGCAACGACGGCGAGTGGACCATGGAGTTCATCAGCGACGGCATCGAGAAGCTCACCGGCTACACGGCCGCCGCCTTCATGGCCAAGCCCGGCCTGTCTTTCGCCAGCATCATCCATCCCGACGACCGCGCCGGGGTACAGCGCACCATCGCCGCCGCCCTCGCCGAGGACCGGCATTTCCAGCTGACCTACCGGATCCGCTGCGCCTGCGGCGCCGAAAAATGGATCTGCGAACAGGGTGCGCTCGGTCCGGACGGCGACGGCAGTTATCTGGAAGGCTTCATGACCGACTTCACGCGCATCAAGGAAGCGGACATGATGGTGATGGAACAGGCCTCCTTCCTGCAGCGGGCGCGCGATGCGATCATCGCCATCGACATGCATTCGCGCATCACCTACTGGAACCACGGCGCCGAGCGCCTGTACGGCTGGAGCGCGCACGAGGCGCGCGGCAAGCGCTTCTGCGAGCTGCTGTGCGACGACATGGCGGCCTACCAGAGCGCCTACGAACACACCCTGGGCGAGGGCGAATGGGCCGGCGAGCTGACCCACGTGCGCAGCGACGGCTCGCAGGTCGAAACCGACACCCGCTGGACCCTGCTGGCACCCGACGACGCCTTCGGCGCCAGCCAGAAGATCCTGGTGATTGGCACCGACATCAGCGAGCGCAAGCACAACGAAGCCAAGATCTTCCGCCTCGCCTTCTTCGACCCGCTGACCGACCTGCCGAACCGCGCCAACCTGCTCGACCACCTGCGCCGCGCCCTGCTCGGCAGCGCGCGTACGCGCAAGTGCGGGGCGCTGATGTTCTGCGACCTGGACAATTTCAAGTTCCTCAACGACACCCAGGGCCACGCGGCCGGCGACATGCTGCTGCAGGCGGTGGCGCGGCGCCTGGAGCACTGCGTGCGCGAAGCCGACATGGTGGCGCGCCTGGGTGGCGACGAATTCGTGATCCTGATCCAGCCGCTCGAAGACACGCGCGAAGCCGCGGCGGCCCAGGCCGAGACGGTGGCGGCCAAGGTGGTGGCGGCGATGGCCGCGCCCTTCCAGCTCGGCGAGCTGAACTACACGCTCTCGGTCAGCGTCGGCGTGGCCACCCTGTGCGGCACCACCGACACGGTGGAATCGACCCTGCGCCAGGCGGACGCGGCGATGTACCAGGCCAAGGCCTCGGGACGCAACACGTTCCGCTTCCACGATCCGGCCGTGCAGGCGGCCTGGTCGGCGCGGGCCCAGCTCGAGAACGGGCTGCGCCGGGCGCTGCGCAACAACGAATTCATGCTGCACTACCAGCCCCAGCTCGACCGGGCCGGCCACGTGATCGGGGCCGAAGCCCTGTTGCGCTGGCGCCTGCCGAACGGCAAGATCCTCTTCCCCGCCGAGTTCATCCGCGCCGCCGAGGAAAGCGGCCTGATCGTCGACATCGGCCGCTGGACCCTGCGCACCGCCTGCGCCGAGCTGGCGAGCTGGCAAAGCACGCCGGAGACAGCGGGGCTGACGATGTCGGTCAACGTCAGCGCGCGCCAGTTCACCGAGCCGGATTTCGTGCCGATGCTGCAGCGGATCTTCGAGCACACCGGGGTGCAGCCTTCGAGCCTGAAGCTGGAGCTGACCGAGAGCCTGGTGGTGAGCGACTTCACCCAGACCGCCCACACCATGGCCACGCTCAAGCGGCGCGGGCTGTCGTTCTCGCTGGACGATTTCGGCACCGGCTATTCCTCGCTGGCCTACCTGCGCAAGCTGCCGCTGGACCAGCTCAAGATCGACCACAGCTTCATGCGCGACGTGCTGACCGACCAGAACGACGCCTCGATCGTGCGCTCGATCATTGCGCTCGGGGACAGCCTGGGGCTGCAGGTGATTGCGGAAGGGGTGGAGACGCCGGGGCAGCGGCAGTTCCTGTCGGATGCGGGGTGCTATATCTACCAGGGGCACTTGTATCAGCAGGCGTTGAGTGCGGAGCAGTTTACGCAGTATGCGAGGAGTTTGCACTGAACGTGCTGTAACACTACGCATGCAAACTTGGGTTCCCGCCTTCGCGGGAATGACGGTCTCCAGGCCGGTGGCGATGTTACGAGCTACCACCACTTTTAGCACGTCATCCCCCCGAAGGCGGGAACCTAAGTTCGTCGATCAGCCCCGAAAATAAAAAAACCCGCCGAAGCGGGTTTTTCTTTAAGCACCTGCAGCGATCAGAACTTGTAACCCACCGCCAGCACCACCGACACCGGATCCAGCTTCATCGCCTGGGTCTGGCCCGTCGAGAAGCTGACATTGGTGCGCAGGCGCGCCTTGTTGACGGTGACGTCCGCGAACCAGCGTTCGTTGAAGTTCATCGCCACGCCAGCCTGCACGGTGTAGGTGAACTTGTTGTCGATGCTGAAGGTCGTCGGCGTGGTGCTGCCCGGGTTGGTGACCGCGGTCATCTTGAACGAGCCGCGCTCCTTCATGAAGTAAGCGTAGGTCGCGCCGACGCCCACGAAGGGACGGAAGGTCGCGCTCGGCTCGAAGAAGCGGTACTGCAGGAACAGGGTCGGCGGCAGCGCCTCGACCGTGCCCAGCTCGCCGGTGCCGGCGATCGCGCCCGCACCGAAGATCTTGTGCTTGTATGGGGTGCCCAGCGCCAGCTCGGTCGAGATGTTGTCGGTCAGGCCGTAGGCGAAGATCAGCACCGGCTGGGTGTCGCGGCCGACGTCGGCCTTGGTGCCCGGCAGGGCCGGCGCGCTGATGTCGCCGCTTTCGACCTTCGGGGTCAGCTGGTTGATGCCGAACTTGGCGGTCAGCTGGCCTTTCGACTGGGCCGACGCGGTCGAAGCGCATGCCAGCGCGGCAGCCACACCCAGCATCGTCACGACGCTCTTGAAACGTACTTTCATTTTTTCTCCTGGTTCTTGTGTGATGGCCCGCCCTCTTCCGGGACGGGCCTGCCGCAGCCTTACAGCCAGCCCTTCACGGCCATGTCTTTCAGGACGTAGCGTGCGATCAGGTTGTTCTCGAACGGGGTCGGGTGGACAGTGTCGGCAAACATGTAGTGGCTCACATCACCGCCCGAGGTATTGCTGGCGGTGCAGACCAGCGAGGTCGAGCCCAGCGCATTCGCGCCGCAGGCCGGAGTGCTGGTGTTGGTCAGGCCGTACGGGGCCGGGTTCTTCACCTGGTCGTTGCTGACCCAGTACAGGTCGACGTACAGGATGCGCGGATCGTCGGCGCCCAGGCCGTTCTTCAGCTGGGTGTTGAAGGCGTTGATCATCGCGGTCACCAGTTGCTGGATCTCGGCCGGGCGCGACTTGGCGGCCGGGGTGCTGGCGACGTCCGGCAGGTTGGCCACGACCACGTACTTCGCGCCCTTGCCGACCAGCTCGTTGCGCACCAGGGCGGCCATTTTCGCGCCTTCGACGCCGAGCTCGGTCACCATGCGGGTGGCGTTGGCGGTCGCGTAGTCGCCGGCGGCCTTGGTGCCGGCGGCGGTGCCGTCGGCCTGGGCCTTGACGACCATCGGACCGTACACGGCCTGCGAAGCGACAGCCGCATTGCCCGGCTGGATGGCGGCGGCCATGACGGCGGCCTGCACCACGCTGGCGTCGGTCTTGCCCGGGCGTGCGTTTTCGGTGGCGATCGCCGTGCCGATGGCCACGGCGGCGGTCTGCGGATTGGTGGCGCCTGCCGCCAGCTGCATGGTCAGCGAGGTGGCGAAAGCCTGCGCGCCGGCGGTGGTGCCCGCGGTCTGGATCGCGGCCATCTGCATCAGGACGTCGTTACCGCCGGACAAGACGGTCACCAGTTCGGTGCCGCTGAACTTGCCGCCGGTCTTGGCCAGGTGGTTGGCGATCTGGTTGGTCATCGGCAGGGTCATTTCGCCGATCGGCGAGCCAGTGGCCTTGTTGCCCGGGCCGACCGGGTTGCTCACGCGCGAGCCGCCCTGGGCGTAGTTGAAGCAATTCGCATGGTTGGTGATCGGCACGTTGAGACCCAGGCTCGCGTCGCCTTCGAGGCCGGTCTGGGCGGCGCAAGGCGCCGGCAGGCCCAGCTGGGCGGCCATGAAGTCGAGCCAGATCTTGCCGGTCAGCTCAGGATTGGTGCTGGTGCTGTCGCCGTTGATGGTGAACTTGCCGCCGCCTGCGGCCTTGACTGCGCCTACCGAGTACGTGCCCACGTCCGACAGGCTGTCGCCGAACGAGACTTGCTGGCTGAACGTGGTCTTCTGGGTTTGGTCGCCGCCGGCCGGGCTGCTACCGCCACAGGCCGCCAGCAACGCTGCCGACAACAAGGCAAGCGCGAGTTTGGTTTGACGCATTGTGTCTCCTAACGATGGTTATTATGAAACGAACGCCCGTGCTATTCGTATCACAACTAATATGCCAGTGTTCAGTTCGCTTGTATAGCGAAATTCTTGCAATTTCGTAATTTTTACAAGCCCGCACCACAGGCGTCGAAAGCGCAAAAAAGGGAGGGGATTATAGCGTTCTCGTCGGTAGCGAAAGAAGCTCTTTTTCGCACGCGTGTGCCGTCAAGACAAGGCGTATTGCGCCTTGTCTTTGAGGTGTTTGATATGGATCAGTTGGAGCTCAGGCGCCGGGCTGGCGGTTGAGCAGGCCGTGCACGATGCCGGTGGAGCCGTGGGCCGCGCGGCGCAGGCGGTCGTTCACGCCCAGCCACGAACCATTCGTCGGCGGGGCCTCGACCAGGATGACATCGGCGCCCTGCCCGTCCATGGCGCGCAGCGCCGCGTACAGTGCGTGGGCAAAGCCATCCGGCGTGGCCGGCAGGCGCAGCGCCGCGTGGGTCGCCGGCATGTCGGTGTAGTGGATCAGCGCCACCTTGCGGCCGGCCCGGGCCAGGTCCGCCAAGGTGATGCGCAAGGTCTCGCTGTCCTGCATCGCCACCGGAGTGTGCGGCGCGTAATGCGATTCCAGGGTGCCCGAGGCGCGCGGCGCGGCGGCGTCGGGCGCGGCCGGCAGCTGGTCGATCACGGCGGCGATCGCCTCGGCGCTGATGTGGCCGGGACGCAGCAGCACCGGGCCGTGGGTCTTCAAGCGCGACAGGTCGACGATGGTCGATTCGATGCCTACCTGGGAAGCGCCGCCGTCGAGCACCATGGCCACCGAGCCGTCGGCGCCGAATTCGTCGCGCACGTGCTGGGCCAGGGTCGGGCTGACATGGCCGAACTTGTTGGCCGACGGCGCCGCCACGCCGCCGCGGCCGCCCTTGAAGGCGCGCAGCAGCGCGATCGCCACCGGATGCGAAGGGCAACGCAGGCCGACCGTGTCCTGGCCGCCGCTGACGGCGTCCGGGATGTTGGCGGCGCGCTTGAGAATCATGGTCAGCGGGCCGGGCCAGAAGGCTTCAGCCAGGGCATGGGCTTCCTGCGGAATCTCGCTGGCCCAGTAGTGGAGCGGCGCGCCCGGCGCCAGGTGCACGATCACCGGGTGGTCTTGCGGGCGGCCCTTGGCGGCGTAGATGGCCGCCACGGCCGCCGGGTTCTCGGCATCCGCGCCGAGGCCGTACACGGTCTCGGTCGGGAAGGCGACCAGCGCGCCCTGCTCCAGGGCGCGCGCGGCCGCGTCGATCGCGCTGTGGTCGAGCTGCTGGTCCATCGTCACTCCGGAATGCCCAGGATGAGGCAAGCCTGGCGCAGGCTGTCCTGCGCCTGCGCCAGGGTCGGCGCGACGAAAGTCACGTGGCCCATCTTGCGGCCGCGGCGCGGATCGTCCTTGCCGTACAGGTGCAGGTTGGCGCCCGGCAGCGCCAGGACCTTGTCCCAGGCCGGCTCGCGCGCCTCGTCGCTGTTCTCTTCGAACCAGACGTCGCCCAGGATGTTGAGCATCACGCTTGGGGAATGCTGGCGCACGTCGCCCAGCGGCAGGCGCGCCATCGCACGGACCTGCTGCGCGAACTGGCTGGTGACGCAGGCGTCGATGGTGTAGTGGCCGCTGTTGTGCGGACGCGGGGCCATCTCGTTGACCACCAGGCTGCCGTCGGCAAGCACGAAGAACTCGATGCACAGCACGCCCACATAGCCCAGCTGGGCGACGATGGCGCGCGCCGCGTCCTGGGCCTGCTGCGCGCAAGCCTCGGACACGTTCGGTCCCGGCACGGTGGTGGTGAACAGGATGCCGTCGCGGTGCACGTTCTCGGCGATCGGGTAGACCACCGACACGCCATCCGCGCCGCGCGCGGTCAGGACCGAGACTTCATAAGCCAGCGGCAGCATCTTCTCCAGCAGGCAGGTCACGCCGCCCATCTGGTCGAACGCCGCGCGCACGTCCTCGCGCGAACGCACGCGGACCTGGCCCTTGCCGTCGTAGCCCATGCGCACCGTCTTGAGGATGCCCGGCAGCAGGTCGTCGCCGATGGCCTCGATGTCCGCGTGGGAAGCGATGGTCTTGTGCGGCGCCGGCATCACGCCGGAGGTCGGCGCGCACTCGACGAAGAAGCGTTTTTCCGCGATGCGGTCCTGGGCGATCGAAACGCAGGAGGCGGCGGGCGCCACGAAGCTGCGCTCGCCCAGCCAGGCCATGCTGTCGGCCGGGACGTTCTCGAACTCGGTGGTGATGGCGGCGCATTGCCGCGCCAGTTCGGCCAGGCCGGCGGCGTCGCTGTAGCCCGCGTTGATCAGGCGTTCGGCGACCTGCCCTGCCGGGCAGTCTTGCGCCGGCTCGAGCACGGCGACCTTGTAGCCCATCGCCTGCGCGGCGTGGGCGAACATGCGGCCAAGCTGGCCGCCGCCCATCACGCCGAGCCAGGCCGGCGGATTGGCGGATTGGAGAAACGGATCGTTCATACTCAAGCGGGGAGAGTCATGGCCTGGGCCGCCGCGGTCTGCTCGGCGCGGAAGGCCAGCAGGCGCTGGGCCAGTGCATCGTCGGTGGCGGCAAGGATCGCCACCGCGGTCAGGGCCGCGTTGGCGGCGCCGGCTTCGCCGATGGCGAAGGTCGACACCGGAACGCCTTTCGGCATCTGCACGATCGACAGCAGCGAATCTTCGCCGCGCAGGTACTTCGACGGCACCGGCACGCCGAGCACCGGCACGATGGTCTTGGCGGCCACCATGCCCGGCAGGTGGGCGGCGCCCCCTGCCCCGGCGATGATGGCGCGCAGGCCGCGTTCGCGCGCGGTCTCGGCATAGGTGAACATCTCGTCCGGCATGCGGTGCGCGGAGATCACCTGCGCCTCGAAAGGCACGCCGAACTGCTTCAGGACGTCCACGGCGTTCTTCATCACGTCCCAATCCGACGAGGAACCCATGATCACGCCGACCAGCGGCTTGTTCTGCTCACTCATCGTTCAGGCCTTCAGCTTCTCGCCGGTCAGGCGTTCGATGGCTTCGAAGTACTTGGCCTGGGTTTTCTCGATCACTTCCTGCGGCAGGGCCGGCGCCGGCGCGGTCTTCGGCCAGTCGGTCAGGGTTTCCAGGTAGTCGCGCACGAACTGCTTGTCGAAAGAAGGCGGCGACATGTCCGGGGCGTAGGAGTCCGCCGGCCAGAAGCGCGAGGAGTCGGCGGTCAGGACTTCGTCCATCAGGTGCAGGACGCCGTTCTCGTCCAGGCCGAATTCGAACTTGGTGTCGGCGATGATGATGCCGCGGGTGGCGGCGTACTCGGCGGCGGCGGTGTACAGCGCGATGCTGACGTCGCGCATTTTCGCGGCGAGTTCCTTGCCGATGCGGTTTTCCATCTCTTCGAAGGAGATGTTCTCGTCGTGCTCGCCGATGTCGGCCTTGGCGGCCGGGGTGAACAGCGGCTGGGGCAGCTTGTCGGCCTGGCGCAGGCCGGCGGGCAGCTGGATGCCGCAGATGGCGCCGCTTGCCTGATAGTCCTTCCAGCCGGAACCGATGATGTAGCCGCGCACGACGGCTTCCACCAGGATCGGCTTGAGGCGCTTGGCCACGACGGCGCGGCCGCGCACTTGTTCCACTTCGTTCGGGGCGACCACGGACTCCGGCGCCACGCCGGTCAGGTGGTTCGGCACGATGTGGCCGAGCTTCTCGAACCAGAAGTCGCTCATCTGGTTCAGCACCATGCCCTTGCCCGGGATCGGCTCGTTCATGACCACGTCGAAAGCCGACAGGCGGTCGGTGGTGACGATCAGGATCTTGTCGTCGCCGACGGCGTAGTTGTCGCGCACTTTGCCGCGGCCGAGCAGTGGCAGGGACTGGATAGTGGATTCGTAGAGGCTGTTCATAGAAGGGATATCAGGGAAACAGTGCCGGCGAATGGGGCGCCGGTTTGGGGGTGTTCAGGCCTGGAAGGCCTGCTGAATGCGTAATTTTACGTCAATTCGCCTCTCGCCGCCGCCGACCGAAGGCCAGGGCATATACCTACCACCGTCATCCCCGCGAAGGCGGGGATCCAAGTTTGCTTGCGTTGCGATCCTGCGTGAGCTTGCCGCTGTGCTGCGAACTTGGGTTCCCGCCTACGCGGGAACGACGTTTGAGGGTGCGGGACGAATCTTGCTGAGCGTGTCCGCAGCCACCGGAAAGCAACTGCAGGCACGCCTACATCATCTTACTGAACGATCTGCGCCAGTTCGCCAGCCTTGTAGCGCTCGGCCATCTTGTCCAGCGAGATCGGCTTGATCTTGCCTGCCTGGCCTTCGCAGCCGAAGGACAGGTAGCGCGCCTTGCACACTTCCATCGCCGCTTCGCGCGCCGGCTTCAGGTAGTCGCGCGGGTCGAACTTCGACGGGTTCTGGAACATGTACTTGCGGATCGCAGCCGTCATCGCCAGGCGGATGTCGGTGTCGATGTTGATCTTGCGGACGCCGTGCTTGATGCCTTCCTGGACCTCTTCGACCGGCACGCCATAGGTTTCCTTCATGTCGCCGCCGAATTCGCGGATGATGGCCAGCAGTTCCTGCGGCACCGACGACGAACCGTGCATCACCAGGTGGGTGTTCGGGATGCGGGCGTGGATTTCCTTGATGCGGTCGATCGCCAGGATGTCGCCGGTCGGCTTGCGGGTGAATTTATACGCGCCGTGCGAGGTGCCGATCGCGATCGCCAGCGCGTCACACTGGGTCTTGGCCACGAAGTCGGCGGCTTGCGCCACGTCGGTCAGCAGCTGTTCGCGGGTCATGGTGCCGTCCGCGCCGTGGCCGTCTTCCTTGTCGCCCTTCATGGTTTCCAGCGAGCCCAGCACGCCCAGCTCGGCTTCGACGGTCACGCCGATCGAGTGCGCGAACTTGACGACTTCCTTCGAGACTTCGACGTTGTATTCATACGAAGCCACCGACTTGCCGTCGGCTTCCAGCGAACCGTCCATCATCACCGAGGTGAAGCCCGAACGGATCGCGGCCATGCAGACCGCCGGCGACTGGCCGTGGTCCTGGTGCATGACGACCGGGATATGCGGGTAGGCTTCGACGGCGGCGTCGATCAGGTGGCGCAGGAAGGCTTCGCCCGCGTACTTGCGCGCGCCGGCCGAGGCCTGCATGATCACCGGCGCGTTGACCGCGTCGGCGGCAGCCATGATGGCCTGCACCTGTTCCAGGTTGTTGACGTTGAATGCCGGCAGGCCATAACCGTGTTCGGCGGCGTGGTCCAGCAGTTGACGCATTGATACGAGTGCCATGGGTTTACTCCCAAACAATTAAGAAACTAGTTCGTCCAGCTCGCCGACGCGCACGATCTTGAGCGCGTTGGTGCCGCCGGCCTGCCCCATCGGCGAGCCCCAGGTCACGACGATCAGGTCACCCTTGCGGACCATGCCTTCGTTGATCAGGACTTCTTCCGCGCGGCGCAGCACGGCGTGGCTGCCGCCTTCCTGCAGAAGATGGAATGCTCGCACGTTCCGGTACAGGGACGCCTTGCGCTGCGTCGCCTGCAGCGGGGTCAGTGCGAAGATGGGGGTGTCGATCGAGTGACGGCTCATCCACAGTGCGGTCGAGCCCGATTCGGTCAGCGCCACGATGGCCTTCACGCGCAGGTGGTGCGCGGTGAACAGGGTGCCGTAGGCGATCGACTGGTCGATGCGGGTGAACTGGACGTTGAGGAAATCGGCGTCACGCTTGTTGTATTCGGATTGTTCCGCCTCCAGGCAGATCGCGGCCATCATCTCGACCGTCTCCACCGGATACTTGCCCGATGCGGTCTCCGCCGAGGTCATGACGGCGTCGGTGCCGTCCAGCACGGCGTTGGCCACGTCCGAGACTTCGGCGCGGGTCGGCACGGCGTTGACGATCATCGACTCCATCATCTGGGTCGCGGTGATGGCCAGCTTGTTGGAGGCGCGCGCCATCTGGATCATGCGCTTCTGCAGCGCCGGCACGGCGGCGTTGCCGACTTCGACCGCCAGGTCGCCGCGGGCGACCATGATGCCGTCGGAGGCGTCCAGGATTTCCTGCAGCACCGGAATGGCTTCGGCGCGCTCGATCTTGGCGATCATCATCGGCTTGTGGCCGTAGGGTTCGCCGGCGATGTTGGCCAGCTGGCGCGCCATTTCCATGTCGGTGGCGTTCTTCGGGAAGGAGATCGCCAGGTAGTCGGCCTGGAAGCTCATCGCGGTCTTGATGTCTTCCATGTCCTTGGCGGTCAGGGCCGGTGCGGTCAGGCCGCCGCCCTGGCGGTTGATGCCCTTGTTGTTCGACAGCTCGCCGCCGACCTTGACGGTGGTGCAGATCTCGTGGCCGTTGACCTTGTCGACGACCAGCACGATCAGGCCATCGTTCAGCAGCAGCTTGTCGCCGGGCTTGACGTCGCGCGGCAGGGCCTTGTAGTCGAGGCCGACGCGTTCCTGGTTGCCCAGCTCGCCGTTCTCGCCCCATTTCGCGTCCAGGATGAACTTGTCGCCATTGTTCAGGAAGATCTTGCCTTCTTCAAACTTGCCGACGCGGATCTTCGGCCCCTGCATGTCGGCCATGATCGCCACCTCGGTGCCGCATTCGGCCGCGGCGCGGCGCACCAGCGCTGCGCGGTCGATGTGGTCCTGGGCCCGTCCGTGCGAGAAATTCAGGCGCACGACGTCGACGCCGGCGCGGATCATTTTCACGAGGATGTCGAAGTCGGTCGACGCCGGGCCGATGGTGGCAACGATCTTGGTGGCGTTGTACAGGGGGCGCGCAGCTTGCATGGGTTGGAATCCTTGATTCTGAAAGAGAAGCGCAGCCTTCTAGGCTGCGCTGGTACTTATTGGGCGTTACGCTGGAGCAGGATCTCGACTGCCGGCAAGGTCTTCCCTTCGAGGAACTCGAGGAAGGCGCCGCCGCCGGTCGAGATGTAGCCGATCTGGTCGCCGATGTCGTACTTGGCGATCGCGGCCAGGGTGTCGCCGCCGCCGGCGATCGAGAAGCCTTCCGACTTGGCGATGGCCATGGCCAGGGTCTTGGTGCCTTCGGCGAACTGGTCGAACTCGAACACGCCCACCGGGCCGTTCCAGACGATGGTGCCGGCCTTGGCGACCTGCTCCGCCAGCATGGCGGCGGTCTTCGGGCCGATGTCCAGGATCATGTCGTCGTCCGCCACGTCGGCCACGTCCTTGACGGTGGCGGCGGCGGTCGGCGCGAATTCCTTGGCGCACACGACGTCGACAGGGATAGGCACCTGGGCGCCGCGCTTGGCCATCATGTCGATGATCTGCTTCGCTTCGCCGACCAGGTCGTTCTCGACCAGCGACTTGCCGATGTTCAGGCCGACGGCCTTCATGAACGTGTTGGCGATGCCGCCGCCGACGATCAGGTTATCCACCTTCTCTGCCAGGCTCTGCAGGATCGACAGCTTGCTCGAGACCTTGGAACCGGCCACGATGGCCAGCAGCGGACGCTTCGGCTGGCCCAGGGCCTTGCCCAGGGCGTCCAGTTCGGCGGCCAGCAGCGGGCCGGCGGCGACCACGGGCGCGAATTTCGCGATGCCGTGGGTGGTGGCTTCGGCGCGGTGCGCAGTGCCGAAAGCGTCGTTGACATAGACGTCGCACAGCTTGGCCATCTTCTGGGCCAGCTCGTCGCTGTTCTTCTTCTCGCCCTTGTTGACGCGGCAGTTTTCCAGCAGGACCACCTGGCCCGGCGCGACCTCGACGCCGTCGACCCAGTTCTGCTTCAGCTCGACCGGCTGGCCCAGCAGCTCGGACAGGCGCTTGGCGACCGGCGCCAGGCTGTCTTCCGGCTTGAACTCGCCTTCGGTCGGACGGCCCAGGTGCGAGGTCACCATCACCGCGGCGCCGGCCTTGAGGGCGGCCTGGATCGCCGGCACCGAGGCGCGGATGCGGGTGTCTTCGGTGATATTGCCGGCATCATCTTGCGGCACGTTCAGGTCAGCACGGATGAAAACACGCTTGTTTTTCAGCGCGTCGCGGTCGATCAGGTCTTGCAGACGGGTGAAGCGGAGAACGGCGTCCATTGGTCAGCGGTGAGATAGTGAAAAAACGTCATTGTACATTAGGCGACGGGCCCGAAAATGTGTAACACACGCAACAGTGTAAAGACGGCCATGCCGAATATGATCGTCAACAGCATGTTCCGGCGCCACAGGTAGAAACCCAGGGCCGCGAGGCCGGCCAGCAGCTTGGGATTTGTCCATTCCAGCTCGGTCTGGCCTTGGGCGTCGATCAGGATGTCGGGTGCGATGATGGCCGCCAGCGCGCAGGCAGGGGCGTAGCGCAGCATTTCCTGGACCCGCGGCGGAATGGTGATGCGGTGCCCGATCAGCCAGAACGAGCTGCGGGTGGCGAAAGTGGCGACGCACAGCACGCCGATGACCACCCAGATTTCCCAGTCAGCCATGACGCGCCTTTCGCTTGGTGAAGGTTTCTTCGATAAACATGGCGGTCACCATGCCGACCACCACCGCCAGGAGCAGGCCCAGCTTGTAGGGCAGCCCGTAGGCGAGCACGGCCACCGCGCCGGCCACGACCACGCCGCACAGGGCGGCGTTATTGATAATCAGGGGTACCATGACGCACAGGATGGCCAGGGTGCCGGCAAAGCCCAGCCCCCACTCGCTCGGGACGGCGCTGCCGAGGAAGATGCCGATCACGGAACCGATCTGCCAGGCGAACCAGTTCGGGATCACCAGCGCCTTCAGGTAGGCCAGCTTGCCGGGCGCCGGCTCGGCGCTTGGATAGCGCTGCAGGAACATGGCCACGGTCAGGTCGCCGGATACATAGCCGAGCAGGAGGCGCTGCTTCCACGGCAGGTGCGCGAAATGCGGCCCCAGCAGCGCGGAAAAGATCACGAAGCGCAGGTTGACAACCAGGGCGGTGGCGAAGATGACCCAGATCGGGGCCTGGGCGGCGATCAGGGGCAGCGATGCGAGCTGGGCGGAACCGGCGAACACCAGCAGGGTCATACCGATGGACTGCGGCACGCTCAGGCCGCTCTTGACCATGGCGATGCCCACCACCAGGCCCCAGGCGGCGATGCCGAACAGGGTCGGCAGGCCGGTCTTGAAACCTTCATCCCAGGCCGCGCGGTCGGCGGCGTCCTGGCCGGCGGGAGACAGTCCCTGTGGGTCGCCGTCCTTCATGTGGTAATCCTGCAACGGGCCATGGCCCCCGCGGCGGACTTGAAACGCTTGGGTGTGAAACGCATTTTGGAGGGGGAGCCGGAGACGGCGCAGCTGCGCCCGGGCTCGAATGTGATCAGCCTGTTATTTTAGCGGCCATTCCGGCAACGAGTATGAATCCGTTAAAATCGTATCTTTGGGAACCTCGAAAAACCTACTGCGCGTTGCACTGCCGGTTTGCGATGCTCGCTGTACATTCGTACAGCTGCGCTTCTCAACCAGCATTGCTGCCGCTCGCTACGGTTTTTCGAGGTTCCCCTTTGCAAAAACTTCCCTAACGGAGAGAACCAGATGAACCAAAAGACGATGCCTGTGGTGGAACTCGAGGCCAAAGACCTGCCGGCATATTGCCCGAATCCGGCAATGCCGCTGTGGTCCTCGCACCCGCGCGTCTTCCTCGACTTCGACCACCACGGCGAAGCCAAGTGCCCCTACTGCGGCACCCAGTACCGCCTCGCGCCGGGCACCGTGCTGAAGCACCATTGACCCACCCTGCGGCGCCTGGCGCCGCTCACCCATGAACTATCGTGCCCCTTCCTGGCTGCCGGGCGGCCATTTGCAGACGATCTATCCGGCGACCTGCATCGCCAAGCCGGAGCTCGCCTACCGGCGCGAGCGCTGGCACAGCCATGACGGCGACTTCATCGACGTCGATTTCGTGGACGGCCAGCCCGGCAAGCCGCTGGTAGTGCTGTTCCACGGCCTGGAAGGCTCCTCGCACAGCCATTACGCCCGCAGCCTGATGGCCGCCCTGAAAGCGCGCGGCTGGTCGGGCGCCGTGCCGCATTTCCGCGGCTGCTCGGGCGAGCCGAACCTGACGCCCCGCTTCTACCACTCGGGCGATGCCCACGAAGTCGACTGGATCGTGCGCAAGCTGCGCGCGCACCACACCGGCATCCTGTACGCCGCCGGCGTTTCGCTGGGCGGCAACGCCCTGCTGCGCTGGCTGGGCGAATCGGGCCACGGCGCGGAAATCGTCGACGGCGCCTGCGCCATCTCGGCCCCGCTCGACCTGGCGCGCGGCGGCGAAGCGCTGTCGTCCGGCTTCAATATGGTCTACACGCGGATGTTCCTGCAGACGCTCAAGCCCAAGTGCCTGGCCAAGCTGGAGCAGTTCCCCGGCCTGTTCGACCGCGAGGCCCTGATGCGGGCGCGCGACCTGTACGCCTTCGACAACGTGGTGACCGCGCCGCTGCACGGCTACCGCGACACCGACGACTACTGGCACCGCGCCAGCGCCCGCCACGTGCTGGACGCCATCACGGTGCCGACCCTGGTGCTGAACGCGCGCAACGATCCCTTCCTGCCGGGCGCCCACCTGCCGCAGAGCGCATCGAAGGCGGTGACCCTGGAGTATCCGGAGCACGGCGGCCACGTCGGCTTCGCCGCAGGTCCCTTCCCGGGCCGCATCGACTGGCTGCCGCAAAAGATCCTCCACTTCTTCGACCAGCTTGCCGCCACCCGCGCGCCGGATGCCGCGCAGCTGTGCAATGCTGGCTGACACTATGGACGACATCGTTAAACAGGCAATGGCCAAGTGGCCGAACGTGCCGCACTGCTACGGCTGGCTGGCGCTGGATGCGCGCGGCGGCTGGCGCATGCGCGACGAAGCGGCCCAGCGCGCCAACGCGCCGGGCGACCGGCTGACCAATCCGGCCCTGGTGGGCTTCATCAACCGTAATTACCTGCACGACGAGCACGGCAACTGGTATTTCCAGAACGGGCCGCAGCGCGTCTACGTTAACCTGGAAGCGACGCCCTTCATCGCGCGCACCGATCCGCAACAGGGGCTGGTGCTGCAGACGGGGCAAGCGCTGGCGAAGGTCGAACGGGTGTTCCTGCTGGATTCCGGCGCGCTGCTGTTCCAGGCCGGCGAGGTGATCGCGCAGCTGGACGACCGCGACATGGCGCAGGTGCTGGGCATGCTGGAACTGGATGGCGAACCGGCCTCGGACGAAGCGGTGATGGCATGGCTGGACAAGGGCGCCGGCGAACTGGCGCTGCCGTGGAACGGCAGCCGGATCGCGCTCGAACGCCTTGGCGCGCAGGATGCGCCGCAGCGCTTCGGCTACCGGACGATCCCGAGCGCCTGAGCTCAGCGCTCCTTCTCTTCTTCCTTCTCCGCCTTCTGGCGCGCCTGCAGTTCGCGCTCGCGCGCATCGATCACGGCCTGGTCGTAGAACGACACATCGCTCGCCTTGCGCGCCAGATTGAGCTGCTCCACCGCTGCCGGCAGCGCGCCGGCCAGCACATAGGATTCGGCCAGCGACATGTGCTGCAGCGCGATCTTGCCCTGCTTGGCATAGGTCTTGGCCAGCAGGTCGTGCAGCTTGGGTTCCTCGCGGTACTGCTGCACCTGGTCGCGCAGGTAGCGGGCCGCCTCGTCCAGCTTGTCGGCCGCCACCAGCACGTCGGCATACTGGTGCGCGATCGCGCGCGACAGCGGGAAACGCTGGCGCGCCTGCTCCGCTTCCTGCACCGCCTGCTGCAAGACTTCCGGCGGCTGGCCTTGCGCCATCTTGATCTCGATCGACAGGCCGGCGAAGATGCTGGCCCCGTCGCCCACGTTCGACGCGGTCGTGAACACGCCTTCGCGCGGCTTGACGGTGGCGCGCGCCTTGTCGAGCCAGCTCTGGGCGCCGGCCAGGTCGCCCTGGCGCAGCGCCAAATAAGCCAGCCCGTACTGGGCGCCGGCCTGCTGCTGGCGGTGGGTTTCCTTGAGCTGGGTTTCAAAAGCCCTCTTCGCTTCGCGCCGTCCCTGCTCGCTCAGGTCCTGCAGCACCCGGGTACGCGCCCGCACCAGATGGAAGTCGAGGCTGTCGACGCGCTGCTTCTTGGGGATCTCGCGGATGCGCGCCTGCATGTCGCTGATGCGCTCCTGGGTCAGCGGGTGGCTGCTCAGGTTGCTCAAGCCGGCCGGCAGTTCGCCATACAGCTTGCTGGCGCTTTGCAGGCGGCGGAAAAAGGCCACGATGCCGGTGGTGTCGTAGCCGCCCTTCTCCATGATCTGGAAGCCGACCCGGTCGGCCTCGCGCTCGGCGTCGCGGCTGAAGTTCAGCTGGCGCTGGATCGCCAGGCCCTGTCCGCCCATCAGCACGCCCATCGCCGCGTCCGAGCTGGACTTGGCGGCCAGCGCCGCCAGGATCATCGCCGCCAGCGGCAGCAGCACGTCCTGCTTCTGCTGGCCCAGCATGCGCGCGATGTGGCGCTGCGATACGTGGCCGATCTCGTGCGACATGACGCCGGCCAGTTCGGATTCGGTCTGGGCGGCGATGATCAGGCCCGAGTGGGCGCCGATGAAACCGCCGGGCAGCGCGAAGGCGTTGAGGGCGGCATCGCGCACGGCGAAGAACTGGAAATCGGCATTGGTCTCGCCGCGCGCGCCGGGCACGACGGTGACGAGGGCGTTGCCGAAGTTGTTCAGGTATTCGAGGATGACTTCGTCGTCGAGGTAATCACGGTCGCGCCGGATGTCGCGCATGATTTCCTCGCCCAGCTTGCGCTCGACCACGGGCGACAGGTCGCCGCGCGCGGCGTCGCCGAGGGTGGGCAGGCGGGAGCTGTCGGGTTTCTGGAGCGGTTCCGCCGGCGCCGCAATGGCGAACGCGGCCGACGTGCAGAGGGCCAGGACAGTCAATGCGGGGCGCCATCGGCGCGCTTTGGCTGGTCGGGAGCGTAGTTTCACAATGCTATGATACCCCCATCCGCACGCAACTTGCTGCCCTGCGATACACTTTGTTACCCCAGATTATCGACCTTGCAATGACGACCGAGACCCCGACCGCAGATCAATTGACCCACTTCGACGCCACCGGCCAGGCCCATATGGTCGATGTCGGCGCCAAGCAGGACACCCACCGCATCGCCGTGGCGGCCGGCACCATCCGCATGAAGCCGGAGACCCTGGCCCTGGTGGTGTCGGGGACGGCCAAGAAGGGCGACGTGATCGGCATCGCGCGCATCGCCGCCATCATGGCCTCGAAGCGCACCAGCGACCTGGTGCCGCTGTGCCATCCGCTGCCGATCACCAAGGTGGCGGTGGATTTCGAGATCGACGAGGCGGCCAACAGCGTGCACTGCCGCGCGCAGGTCGAGACCATCGGCAAGACCGGGGTCGAGATGGAGGCGCTCACGGCTGTGCAGGTCGGGCTGCTGACCATTTACGACATGTGCAAGGCGGTCGACCGCGGGATGGTGATGACCAATGTGCGGGTGTTGGAGAAGCATGGCGGCAAGAGCGGGGACTGGACCGCGCAGGTATAACCTGACATCCATCCACTGAGCATCCGCCCGGAGAATCAGCTTGCCGATAGCGCGTGACGGGAATGTCTTACGCTGGTCCGATGCGCCCGGATTCCCGGCCGTCGGTATCGAGTCCGGCAATCTGGCGGAGTGCATCGCCGAGGTGGAACGCAGCGGCGTCAAACAGGTGTTCGGCTCGCCCGCCTTCGGTTTCGCGGAATCGAATCTCGACTTCCTTCAGCAACTCCCTTTCCTTGAAGCCGTCTGGTTCTGGGACGTGGCGCTGAACAACATCGACGGCCTCTACGCATTGTCGAATTTGCGCCGTTTCGGCATTCACCCGAAACGGCCGCCGATCCAGTTCGACAGGTTTCCTTCCATGGAACACGCCGTCATCGAGCTACGCCCGAAGGACAGCGGACTGGATCGCCTCGCTTCCCTGCGTTTCCTGTCTCTCTGGCGCTACAAGGGGGACTGCGCCTCGCTCTTGCTTCCGCCATCCCTGACCGAACTGCAGCTGCATTGGGCCAGCACGGAAAGCTTGGCCGATTTGCCCTCCCTGCCCCGGTTGCGCCGTCTGGAAATCCACCGCTGCAGAAACCTCCATTGCCTGGGCTCTCTCCGTGAGAAATTTCCCGAGCTGGAGCATCTCGTCGTCGATGCGTGCGGACGTGTGACCAAGGACGAGGGCGCACGTGCGATCAAGGGACTGACAAACCTGCGCCACGCATTCGTTCAGGCCGCGGTCCTGGTCTAGAGGCCTGCTGCTTGCTCCTCTTTTCCAATAATGCAATAATTCGTTTCCCTTCCTGACTGCTGCTGCACGAAGGCTCCGTTCCGGCACCCTGGTCGCCGGGGCGTTCTGACGCCTACATTGAAAGCAGCTATGTCGATTTTCCCCCGACTTGTCAAAGCCTTCCGCCGCGAAGGCATCGCCGTCGATTATTCGGACGGCATCTACCGTATCTCCAACGAGCACGCCAGCGCCCAGATCCTGCTGCCGGCCACGCTCCCCCTTGAGCAGAAAGCTGTGCGCCAGCTGCTCGACTTCGCCGCGGTGCGCTCGCCCGACAGCCACCATGGCGTCTGCCGCGCCTGCGCCACGCCGGATTTCCACCCGGGCTCCATCGCGCCGGTCGGCAGTGTCGTGGCCACCGATGCCGATTTCGTCATTCCCGCCGCGATCGGCACCGATATCAATTGCGGCATGCGGCTGGTGACCACTGGCCTGAAGAAGGCCGCCGTAGAGCCACTCAAGGATGCGCTGGTACGGCGCCTGACCCGCGTCCTGCTCGACAACGGCCGCAATATACCGGTACGCAGCGCCGCGTTCCGGGCCCTGTTCGATGACGGACCTGCCGAATTCATCGATTCCTTGCACGATGAGGGACTGTGGGCGGCCGTCGACCGCCAGCGTCTGGCGGATGAACTGGCGTCTTGCGTCAGCCTGGCGGATTTCGGCGGCCACTCGGCCTATGCACCGGACGCACTGGTAGGCAGCCGCGACACGATACGCGACCCCAACCTCGGCACGCCGGGCGCCGGCAACCACTTCGTGGAGCTGCAGGTAGTCGACGAGGTCTTCGACCGCCACGCAGCCTTTGCCGCGGGCCTGGCCGTGGGCGACGTGGTGGTGATGATCCATTCTGGCAGCCGCGACGTCGGTTTCTTTGTCGGCCAGCGCTGGATGGACCGGGCACGGGCCGAATGGCCTGCCGGCCTCAAGCATCCGCACAGCGGTCTGTATGGCTTGAGCGGCCCTCTTGCGCACGAGTACCTCAGGGCCATGGGCACGGCGGCGCGCTATGCGTGGGCCAACCGGGTGGTCCTGGCCGAACTGGTACGCAAGGAAGTCGCCGAGCTTGCTGGCGGGACTTCGCGCCTTGTCGTCGACGTTCCGCATAACGTGGTGCTGCCTGAACAGGGGATGAACATCCACCGCAAGGGGGCTACGCCGGCACGCAATGGCGAACTTGTGCTCATTCCCGGCTCGATGGGCGATGCCTCGTATGTGGCGCGCGGCCTCGGAAATCCCGAGTGGTTGTGGTCATGCAGCCATGGCGCCGGCCGCAGCGTGCGGCGCCAGGAGCTGCGGCGCATGTCTGGAGTCCCATCGGACGGCAGCTGGCAGTGCGTCACCTTGCGCGAGGAGCGCAGGATCGAGGAAGCGCCAGCCGCCTACAAGCCGATCGGTCCGGTGCTGGCCGCCCAGGAGCAGGCTGGCCTGATCGACGCCGTCGTGCGGCTGAAGCCGTGGGTCACGTTCAAAGCCTGAGGTGTCAGGCCCGTTGCCGGTCCGGCAGCGGCAAGCCTTCGGCAATCGCCAGCCTTTCCATCGCATCCTCGAGGATGACCCGCGCCTGCCCCGAGGCCCTGGCCAGCAGGGCGTGCAGGTCGGCATCCTCGGGATTGCGCGAAGCACACTGCACGCTGTATCGCTCGAAGCTGCCGATCATCATCAACAGATCCGAGAGATGGCGCGGGCATTCGCAGCTCAGGCGGTCGCTGGCCGTGGTGATCGTCACCAGCGCATCCTCGTCGAAGCGGCGCGGCGTGATCGCCGGCTCCGATTCGCTCAGCGGCAGGCGCTGGCCGCCCAGCGCCGAGCGGCACAGCAGCGCCAGCTCGCCCAGGTCGGCCGGGACGCGAACCACGAGACAGCCCTGGGCGCGCAAGGCGCGGATCGTGGCGCTGGGACAGAAGCGGTACAGCACGACCGCCGCTGCGACATTCACGCGCTGGCGCGCCGCCGCCACCAGCGGGAGGACGCTGTCGTCCAGTTCGGACATTTCGATGACCATCACATCCGCCTCGGCATCGGCCGGCAGTTCGTCCAGCCGCTCGAGGCTGGGGCACTGGGCGCGCACATCGAGGCCGGTCGCCTCGCGGCCCATGGCTGCCAGACGCCGCCCAAGCACCTTGCTGACCAGGACAACCCGGACCGGCGCTGACGGCTGTGCCTGCGCCTGCAGGTTGTGGCCGAGCATCGATTGCAGCTGCTCCCGGCTCAGCCCGGCCAGCACGCCAATCGAATGGCCCTGGTCCACCAGCTGTTTGAGCAGGCCGAGCCGCGCCACCTGCTCCGCAGAGTACAGCCGCTGTCCGCGCTCGGAACGCTGGGCTTCCGACAAGCCGTAGCGGCGCTCCCATACGCGTAGGGTCTCGACCGGCAGCCCGGCCAGGCGCGCGGCTGCGCCCGTGCGGTACATGATGCGCTCTTGTCCCGTCCTGATCGAAGAATCCATAGCAATGTCCCTAAATTGAACCACAATTACGGCGGATTATAGCGTCAAACCTTAGACAATCGTGTTCGCTTGGCCTACATTGAGTGCACGCAGCCGTTCGGCTGCACAACCAACCTTCAGGAGCATGCAATGAAAACCGTCCTTGCCGCACTTCCTCTGGCATTTGTCTTCACTAGCGCCCAGGCCGCCGACATCGTCGATACCGCAAAATCGGCAGGTTCGTTCAACACGCTCGTCACCGCTGTCCAGGCTGCCGGCCTGGTCGATACCCTGAAGGGGCCAGGTCCATTCACTGTGTTCGCCCCCACCGACGCGGCGTTTGCAAAGATCCCCAAAGCGAAGCTCGATGCGCTGCTCAAGGACAAGCAAGCGCTGGCCAAGGTCCTGACCTACCACGTCGTGCCGGGCACGGTGAAAGCAGCCGACGTCAAGCCTGGCGAAGTCAAGACCGTCGAAGGCAGCACCTTCAAGGTCGGCATGCGCGGCGACAAGGTCATGGTCGACAACGCCCATGTCACCAAGACCGACATCGTGGCCGACAACGGCGTCATCCATGTGATCGACGCCGTCATCATGCCCTAAGCAAACCCGCCCTCTTCCTCGTCCGCCGCCCGCCGCTGCCCCCGGCGCCGCGGCGGTTTTTTTATTGCTGAAGATTTTGCTCGATGAGCCAATTTCATGTCGCGTGGTAAATTGCTGGCCTGCGTGCGCGGCGCCCTGCCGGGCACGAACATGACCAAGAGGATGGAATGAGATTGCATTTGCTGACGATGGCGGCCGCCACCCTGGCCGCCGGCACCGCAATGGCCGCGCCGCGCGGCTTTACCGTCGAAGACCTGGTGAACATGGAGCGGGTCGGCAGCCCGGCCGTGTCGCCGGACGCCACGCGCGTCGTCTACACCGTGCGCAGCACGGACATGAAGAAGAACCGCGGCCACACCGAGCTGTGGCTGGTCGACCTGCGCGCCGACAAGCCCGTGCCCAAGCGCCTGGCGAGCCACAGCGCGAGCAGCACCGACCCGGAATGGTCGCCGTCGGGCGACGCCGTGTATTTCCTGTCGACCCGTTCCGGCTCGTCCCAGGTGTGGCGCCAGCCGGTCGGCGGCGGCAAGCCGGTCCAGGTGACCAGTTTCCCGCTCGACGTGGACAGCTTCCGCGTGGCGCCGACCGGCGACCGGCTGGCCTTCAGCATGGCGGTGTTCCGCGACTGCGCCGACTTGGCCTGCACCAAGGACCGCGTCGCGGCGAAGGAAAAGGACAAGGCCACCGGCAAGGTCTATGACCGCCTGTTCGTGCGCCACTGGGATACCTGGTCCGACCACCGCAATAACGTACTGTTCTCGGCGCCGCTGGACAAAGCGGGCAAGGCGGGCGCCACGCCGATCAGCCTGTCGGGCGCGCTCGATGGCGACGTGCCGTCCAAGCCCTTCGGCGACCGCGAGGAATTCCGCTTCAGCCCGGACGGCAAGACCGTGGTGTTCTCGGTGCGCGTCGCCGGCAAGACCGAAGCCTGGTCGACCAACTTCGACCTGTACACCGTCCCGGCCGCGGGCGGCGGCGCACCGCGCAACCTGACGGCGGACAATCCGGCCTGGGACACCAAGGGCGTGTTCTCGCCTGACGGCCGCACCCTGGCCTACCTGGCGATGGCGCGTCCCGGCTTCGAGGCCGACCGCTTCCAGATCATGCTGATGGACGTGGCCAGCGGCCAGAAGCGTCCGCTGGCGGCCGACTGGGACCGCTCGGCCGGCAACCTGCAGTGGAGCGCGGATGGAAAGGCCCTGATCGTCGACGCGGAAGACGTCGGCCAGCACCGCCTGTTCTCGATCGACGTCGCCAGCGGCAAGGTGGCGGCGCTGACCGGCAAGGGCGCGATCGGCGCCTTCGACACGCGCGGCGAGACGGTGGCCTACACGCTGGCGAACCTGGCCTCGGGCGCGCAGCTGTACACCATGAAGCTGGGCGGGCAGCCGAAGCAGCTGACGGAGGTGAACAGCGAGCGCCTGAAGGACGTGCGCTGGGGCGAGTACGAGCAGTTCTCGTTCACGGGCGCCAATGGCGACACCGTCTACGGCCACGTGATGAAACCGTGGAACGCGGAACCGGGCAAGAAGTATCCGGTGGCCTTCCTGGTGCACGGCGGCCCGCAGGGCAGTTTCGGCAACGGCTGGAGCTACCGCTGGAATCCGCAGGTGTATGCGGGCGCGGGCTATGCGACCGTGTTCATCGACTTCCACGGTTCGACCGGCTACGGCCAGAAGTTCACGGACTCGATCAGCAACGACTGGGGCGGCAAGCCGCTGGTGGATCTGCAGAAGGGCCTGGAGGCGGCGGTGCAGAAATTCCCGTGGCTGGACCGCGAACGCAGCTGCGCGCTGGGCGCGTCCTACGGCGGCTACATGATGAACTGGATCGCGGGGAACTGGGCAGACGGCTTCCGCTGCATCGTCAACCACGACGGCGTGTTCGATACGCGCGGCATGGCGTATTCGACCGAGGAGCAGTGGTTCACCGACTGGGAGAGCGGCGGCCCCTACTTCCAGGTGCCGGAGAACCACGAGCGCTTCAACCCGGTGCACCACGTGAACAAGTGGAAGACGCCGATGCTGGTGATCCAGGGCGACCTGGACTTCCGCATCCCGACGGCGCAGGCCTTGTCGACCTTCACGGCGCTGCAGCGCAAGGGCATCGAGAGCAAGCTGCTGGTGTTCCCGGACGAGAACCACTGGGTGCTGAAGCCGGCGAACTCGGTGCAATGGCATCACACCGTGATCGACTGGCTGGACAGCCATATCAAGCAGTGAGCGAACTTGGAAGCTCGCTGTAGAGCCTGCTAAACAAGAACAAACGGCTCGATCACTAATGTGATCGAGCCGTTTTGGCAACCGGTACTTCCTGGACCGCTCGCTTGAGCGGTCCGGTCGGTTCAGTTAGCTAATTAGACCTTCGGAACGAACTTCTCAGGAACGTCGGTCGACGCGTCGAGGGTCGTGGTGCACTGTGCGCCTTGGACGCAGGTGATCAGGTACACAACCGATTTGCCGTCCACGTCTTCGTTGTTGGTGCCTTGCATGACGACGCTGACGGTGCCGGTGGTGGCGCTGGTGCCAGCGGCGGTGACCGAAGTCACATACTTGCTGGTGATGGTGGCAGCATCAGGCAGGCCGAAGTCTGCTTGCGCGGTGCTATCCGACAGGTTGCCTTCGTTGAAGGCTTGTGCAACGGCCAGACGTGCAGGAGCCGAGACCGAGGCTGCTTCGCTGACTTTCGCCTTCATCGTGTAGTCGCTGTAGGCCGGGATTGCCACAGCAGCCAGGATGCCGATAATTGCAACGACGATCATCAGTTCGATCAGGGTGAAGCCGCCTTGGGCTTTCTTGGTTTGCATTTGCTTGAAGTTCATTTTCATCTCCGGTGTGTGGGGTCAGGAATCTTGTGCTGCGTTGTTGCCGCACTCATCTATATGCAATCCGTATGCCAGGCTGGAAATGGTCGATTTTATTAGTGCGAAGTTAATAAAACCCTGTGCCAGGACAAGAATTGTCGTGTTAGGTGACAAAAAATGTCAGTTCCTTGTGGCAATTTTTGTCTAGGGGACGGTTTTTGGTGTTGGGGCTGGCACGAATCGGACAAAACGTGCGCGAGGAGCGAAAAAAAACGGGGAGCTTGCGCTCCCCGTCCTTATGGTGCTTGCTTCGATCGCTGGATTACAGCATGGCCTTCAGCAGGCGCGCCATTTCCGACGGGTTCTTGGTGACCTTGATGCCGCAGGCTTCCATGATTTCCAGCTTGGCTTGCGCGGTGTCGGCGCCGCCCGAGATCAGCGCGCCGGCGTGGCCCATGCGCTTGCCCGGAGGCGCGGTGACGCCAGCGATGAAGCCGACGACCGGCTTCTTCATGTTGTCCTTGATCCAGTGAGCAGCGTTCGCCTCGTCCGGGCCGCCGATCTCGCCGATCATGATGACAGCGTCGGTATCCGGATCGTCGTTGAACATGCGCATCACGTCGATGTGCTTCAGACCGTTGATCGGGTCGCCGCCGATACCGACTGCCGACGACTGGCCCAGGCCCAGGGCGGTCAGCTGGCCGACTGCTTCATAGGTCAGGGTGCCCGAACGCGACACGACGCCGATACGGCCCTTCTTGTGGATGTGACCCGGCATGATGCCGATCTTGATCTCGTCCGGGGTGATCAGACCCGGGCAGTTCGGGCCCAGCAGCAGGGTCTTCGAACCGGCCTTGGCCATACGATCCTTGACTTCCATCATGTCGCGGACCGGGATGCCTTCGGTGATGCAGATCGCCAGGTCCAGCTCGGCTTCAACGGCTTCCCAGATGGCGGCGGCAGCGCCTGCCGGCGGAACATAGATGACCGACACGGTGGCGCCGGTTTCCGACTTGGCTTCCTTGACCGATGCGTAGATCGGGATGCCTTCGAAATCTTCGCCGGCTTTCTTCGGGTTCACGCCGGCCACGAAGGCTTCACGGCCGTTCGCGTAGTCGCGGCACATGCGGGTGTGGAACTGGCCGGTCTTGCCGGTGATACCTTGGGTGATGACTTTGGTGTCTTTGTTAATCAGAATCGACATTTTGTTTTCCTTCGCGAATTAGGCTTGACCGGCGGCAGCGGCAACGACCTGCTTCGCTGCATCTTCCATGGTGTCTGCGGAAATGATCGGCAGGCCCGAATCAGCCAGCATCTTCTTGCCCAGGTCTTCGTTGGTGCCCTTCATGCGGACGACCAGCGGCACTTGCAGCGACACAGCCTTCGATGCGGTGATCACGCCTTCGGCGATCACGTCGCAGCGCATGATGCCGCCGAAGATGTTGACCAGGATGGCCTTGAGGCCCGGGTTCTTCAGCATGATCTTGAATGCTTCGGTGACCTTCTCGGCGGTTGCACCGCCGCCGACGTCCAGGAAGTTGGCCGGCTCGCCGCCGAACAGCTTGATGGTGTCCATGGTGGCCATGGCCAGGCCGGCGCCGTTCACCAGGCAGCCGATGTTGCCGTCGAGCGAGATGTAAGCCAGGTCGAACTTCGATGCTTCGACTTCAGCCGGATCTTCTTCGTCCAGGTCGCGGTAGGCGACGATTTCCGGGTGACGGAACAGGGCGTTCGAGTCGAAGTTGAACTTGGCGTCCAAGGCGATGACCTTGCCCGAGCCGGTCAGGATCAGCGGGTTGATTTCGGCCAGCGAGGCATCGGTTTCCCAGTAGGCTTTGTACAGGCCTTGCAGGTTGGCGCGCGCGTCGGCGATCGAGCCTTCCGGCACGCCGATCTTGCGGGCGACGTCGTCAGCTTGCGCATCGGTCAGGCCGACCGACGGTTCGATCACGACGTTGTGGATCTTTTCCGGGTTGCTGTGGGCGACTTCTTCGATGTCCATGCCGCCTTCCGACGAGGCCATCAGGACGACCTTCTGGGTGACGCGGTCGGTGACCAGCGAGACGTACAGTTCTTTCTTGATGTCCGCGCCTTCTTCGATCAGCAGGCGGCGCACTTTCTGGCCTTCCGGGCTGGTCTGGTGGGTCACCAGTTGCATGCCCATGATCTGGTCGGCGTATTCCTTGACCTGTTCCAGCGACTTGGCGACTTTCACGCCGCCGCCCTTGCCGCGGCCGCCAGCGTGGATCTGGGCCTTGACGACCCATACCGGGCCGCCCAGCTCTTCAGCGGCCTTGACGGCCTCTTCCACGTTCATGCACGGAATGCCGCGCGGAACGGTCACTCCGAACTTTCGGAGGATTTCTTTGCCCTGATACTCATGGATTTTCATGCTGGCTTCCCTTCTTTTCTATTACTGATTGTGTAGAAATACGGTTGGACTACAAAAATAACGACTTGAATGCTAACCCGACACGGCTTTGATCGACCAGCGTGGATAGTACTTGGCCACGGCGGGGCCGTCGCTGCGCAGGGCATGGCAACGGTCGAGCTCGAAGGGCCGTTCAGCCGAGTTGTCGTCGGCGCCGCCGCGGGTCTCGAAGACGTCGTCGGCGTAGGCCTGCAGCGCTGCGGTAGGCAGCACCTGGGCCAATTCGGTCAGGTGGGTGCAGCCGAGCACGCCGGAGAGGCGGTCTTTCAGGTGCAGCCGGAAGTGTTTCATCAGCGACAAGCCGATCAGCTTCTTGTAGGCGGGAGCGATCGTATCGCAGAAACCAGGATACGGGACGGAATCGGACGCGGCTTCGGCGTCGACGATGGTCAGGTCGCGGTCGATGGTCACGCGCAGCTTCAGGTCGTGCACCGGAACGCCGCCCGGGCGGTCGCCTGAAGCGAGCGCGATGTCACGCGTCTTGACATCGCGGATGCTGGCGTCGAGATCCCACAAGCCATCGTCGCGCGCATAGGCTTCGACGGTGATGGCGCGCGTATGCCGGAGCGAGCGCGATACGGGAGGAGACAGGGGCATAAAAACCAATGCCGTCAGAGCGGCGGTTAGTGGTGCAGCCGGTGTGCTTCATGCACGTTGCCGCGGCTTCCACGGCAACAACCGCTCATGCGGCGCTGCTTAAACCACAAAAGTTTATCACAGCATCTTGCCAGTTGCACTGCAACAGAGGGGTTTTCCACCGATGAGCACGAGGTTTCTGCCACTGTATTGCAGGGTCGGCAATGTTGCTGTGCGGCGTGAAGGAGAGGGACTCACGGCATGGACGGCGCCCTTGATAAGGAATTGACAACAGTGATGGCAGCGATAAGCACTGTTTATATTGCTGAGCAAAGCTCGGATTGCGTCGCCGGACCTAATCGACGCAAGTCAGTGGACAGATGCGGCCCCAATTGAAAAAGGTGCTTGAACGCATCGGCGGCGCAGCCGCCAACCCTACCGTCCTGTCGCGGTCCGGGAGAATGAAAAAGCGCCAGCGTGCAGCGCCATCGCCCGTTGAGGAATATGCCGAGACATATCGGGGATGGCGCTCCACGCTGGCGCCTGGGTAATGCTGTGCTTGCTACGTTGTGCTTGCTACGCTGAGCTTGCTACGCCGTGTTTGCTACGGCGCTGCCTCTGCTTACAGCTCGTCGTCGTCCGGGCTGCCTTGCATGGCGGCGCGGGCGGCGCGCTGGGAAAAGCCGCGCTGGAGCAGGAAGCGCATCTGCTTGGCGCGCTCCGCTGCATCCGTGGCGACCCGGCCAAACTTGCGCTGCCAGACTTCACGGGCACGCGCGGTTTCGCTCTCGGCCAGCTCGGCCTTGATGTCGGACAGCGCATCGCCGTCGACACCATGACTTTTCAGCTCGGCCATGACGCGGCTGTTGCCGAAACGGCTGGCCTTCCTGTTGATCAGGGATTCGGCGAAACGTTCTTGCGACAGCCAGTTGTTCTTTTCAAGGAAGTCCAGAAGAGCTTCGATGTCGTCGCCCTCCTCGGCATAACGCGCCAGTTTGCGTCCCAGTTCAAGCCGGCTGTGCTCGCGCAGTGACAGGTAGCGCATTGCGCGCGCCTTCAGGCTCAGTTGGGGTGCTGGCATGGGATGGCGGCCGGGACAAGCCGGCGATGTGCTGCCGGCCTGCCCTGCCAATCAATTACTCACCAACAGCCTGGAGCTTCGGACGGCTGTCGTCATCGCTCGAGACCGGCGGCAGCTCGCGCACGCCCAGGGCGGCACGGACCTTGTTCTCGATCTCGCGGGCCAAGGCCGGACGCTCCTTCAGGAACAGGCGGGCATTGTCCTTGCCTTGACCAATGCGTTCACCGTTGTAGCTGTACCAGGAACCCGACTTCTCGACGATCTTGTTGTCGGCGCCCAGATCCAGGATTTCGCCTTCGCGCGAGGTGCCTTCTCCGTACAGGATGTCGAAGTGGGCTTCCTTGAACGGAGGAGCGATCTTGTTCTTGACGACCTTGACCTTGGTTTCGTTACCGATCACCTCGTCGCCCGACTTGATCGAACCGGTACGGCGGATGTCCATACGCACGGATGCGTAGAACTTCAGCGCGTTACCGCCGGTCGTGGTTTCCGGGCTGCCGAACATGACGCCGATCTTCATGCGGATCTGGTTAATAAAGATCACCAGGGTGTTGGTGCGGTTGATCGAGGCGGTCAGCTTGCGCAGCGCCTGCGACATCAGTCGCGCCTGCAGGCCCGGCAGCGAGTCGCCCATGTCGCCTTCGATCTCGGCGCGCGGGGTCAGTGCCGCCACCGAGTCGATGACCACGAGGTCGACCGAACCCGAACGCACCAGGGCGTCGGTGATTTCCAGGGCCTGTTCGCCGGTATCCGGCTGGGAGATCAGCAGTTCGCCCAGGTTGATGCCCAGCTTTTGCGCGTAACCCACGTCGAGCGCGTGCTCGGCGTCAATGAAGGCGCAGGTGCCACCCAGCTTTTGCATCTGGGCGATGGTTTGCAGGGTCAGGGTCGTCTTACCCGACGATTCCGGACCGTAGATTTCAACGATACGGCCGCGCGGCAGGCCACCGACGCCGAGCGCGATGTCCAGGCCCAGCGAGCCGGTGGAAACAGTCTGCACTTCCTCGACCGGCGCATTGGTGTCCATGCGCATGACCGAGCCCTTGCCGAACTGCTTTTCGATTTGCGCCAGGGCGGCTGCCAGCGCTTTGCCTTTTTCCGAGGCGTTTACTGCGAGTTTTTTGTCGTCCATGGTGTACTTTCAATCGTGGAGTAGGCAAGGTAGGGTCAAAGCGGCCCAAATCAAGAGTCACTACTGTATAAAAATCCAGTGGTTTTGGCAAGCACAAAATGCGATGAAAAGCGCCGCTGTTGTGCAGTCAAGACTCGCATTGTTGCGACAAATCAAACACAATACGAACTTGTTGAAGGTCTAACGGTTTCCCGAGGTGCCCCATGCGAATTCTGCTCGCCGAAGATGATAGCGTACTTGCCGATGGGCTGACGCGTTCCCTGCGCCAGTCCGGCTATGCCATCGATTGCGTCAAGAACGGCCAGGATGCCGACACCGCGCTCTCCACCCAGGAGTTCGACCTGCTCATCCTGGACCTCGGCCTGCCCAAGATGTCCGGACTGGAAGTGCTGCGCCGCCTGCGCTCGCGCGCCTCGCACCTGCCGGTGCTGATCCTCACCGCCGCCGATTCGGTCGAGCAGCGCGTCGAGGGCCTGGACCTGGGTGCGGACGACTACATGGCCAAGCCCTTCGCCCTGTCCGAGCTGGAAGCGCGGGTGCGCGCCCTCACCCGGCGCGGCGCCGGCGGCGGCCCGGCCGTGGTGCGCCATGGCCCGCTGGTCTACGACCAGGTCGGCCGCAGCGCCTATATCAACGACCAGATGCTCGACCTGTCGGCGCGCGAACTCGGCCTGCTGGAAGTGCTGCTGGCCCGTTCCGGCCGCCTGGTCTCGAAGGAGCAGCTGGTCGACCACCTGTGCGAATGGGGCGAGGAAGTCTCGAACAACGCGATCGAGGTCTACGTGCACCGCCTGCGCAAGAAGATCGAGGTCGGCGGCGTGCGCATCGCCACCGTGCGCGGGCTCGGCTACTGCCTCGAGAAATTCAGCGAGGCGCCACGGGCCGCCCCAGCTGCGCCGGGCGCTTCCGACAGCAAGTGAACGAGCGCGACGCCAGCTTCGACTCCCAGCCCGGGCATGGGCTGGCCGAGCCGCTGTACGTCCCGCCCAATCCCGAGCCCGACGAGAACATCCGCCATTCGCTGTTCGGCGAGATCCTCGACTGGATGCTGGCCCCGCTGCTGCTGCTGTGGCCGATGAGCATCGCGATCACCTACCTGGTGGCCAAGTCGATCGCCAACCAGCCTTTCGACGACGCGCTGGAAGACCGGGTGACGGTGCTCAGCCAGCAGGTGCGCAGCGTGGAAGGCAGCGTCACCGCCCAGCTGGCGCCCGGCGCGGTCGACATCCTGCGCGCCGACGACGTCGACAGCGTCTACTATTTGATCACCGGCCCGGCCGGCCAGCACCTCGACGGCGACCGCGACCTGCCCCGCCCCAAGGCCGGCGACGACGACGAGGCGCGCAGCGGCGCGGTGGCCTTCCGCAACGACAGCTTCCACGGCATTCCGGTGCGGGTCGCCTACTCCTATATCAACCTCGATCCGCTGCATGAGCGCGGGGGACCGGAAACCGAGCCCGAGCTGGCCCTGGTCCAGGTGGCCGAGACGCTCGACAAGCGCGCCCACCTGGCCAATGAGATCATCAAGGGCGTGATCCTGCCCCAGTTCATCATCCTGCCGGTGATCCTGGCCCTGGTCTGGTTCGCCCTGTCGCGCGGCCTGACGCCGCTGGCCGACCTGCAGGAACGCATCCGCGCACGGCCGCAGGACGACCTGTCGCCCATCGATCCGCGCCAGGTGCCGGAAGAGATTTCGCCGCTGGTCGGCTCCTTCAACGACATGCTCGAGCGCCTGGCCCAGACCATCGAGATGCAGAAGCGCTTCATCGCCGACGCCGCGCACCAGATGAAGACGCCGCTGGCAGGCATGCGCATGCAGTCCGAGCTGGCGCTGCGCCAGATCGATCCGGACGAGGTCCGGCGCTCGCTCGAACAGGTGGCCAAGAGCTCGGAATCGGCCACCCGCCTGGTCAACCAGCTGCTGGCCCTGGCCCGCGCCGAGAACCAGCCGCATGCCGGCCTGGCCTTCAGCGAGGTCGACCTGCCGCGCCTGGCGCGCGAGACGGTGCAGGACTGGGTGCAGGCCTCGTTCTCGCACCAGATCGACCTCGGCTTCGAGCCGCCCGATGAAGCGGTCACCATCGCCGGCAATCCGATGATGCTGCGCGAGCTGCTGTCGAACCTGATCGACAACGCGCTGCGCTACACTCCCGCGGGCGGCAGCGTCACCGTGCGCGTGCGCCGCGAGGAGGAGCGCGCCCTGCTCGAGGTCGAGGACACCGGCCCCGGCATCGCGCCGGCCGAGCGTGCGCGCGTGTTCGAGCGCTTCTACCGCATCCTGGGCAGCAATACCCAGGGCAGCGGCCTGGGGCTGGCCATCGTGCGCGAGATCGCCCAGCAGCACGGCGCCGAGATCGACATCTTCAACAACCCGCGCAGCCACGCCAACAAATTCCCGGGCAGCCTGTTCCGGCTGACCTTCCCGCCTCCCGCCCATGACGCCATCGACGCCGCCTGACCAACCCGACCAACAAGACGCCGCCCTGGCCGCGCGCCGGCGGCTGCTGGAGACGCGTGAGGCGCATTGGCGGCGCACGCGGCGCATGACGGCCGTCCTGCTGGCGCTGTGGCTGGTGGCCGGCTTCGGCACCGTGTTCTTCGCGCGCGAGCTGGCCGGCGTCAGCGTGTTCGGCTGGCCGCTGTCCTTCTACATGGCCGCGCAGGGCGTGTCGCTGCTGTCGCTGGCGACCATCGGCCTGTACGCCTGGCGCATGCGAAGCCTGGAACGCCGCTACCGCGCGGCACTGGAGGCTGTGTGAGCGCGAAGACCTCCTACTTCAACAAGCTGGCGCGCTACTACCTCTGGTACACCGGCTGCTTCGGCCTGTTCCTGGTGATGGTGGCGCTGCTCGAGCAGGAAGGCATGCCGCGCCTGTGGATCGGGCATTTGTTCATGTTCGCGACCATCCTGCTGTACGCGATCATCGGCGTGATCTGCCGCACTTCGAACGTCACCGAATACTACGTGGCCGGACGGCGGGTGCCGGCCATGTTCAACGGCATGGCCACCGCCGCCGACTGGATCTCGGCGGCCAGCTTCATCAGCCTGGCCGGCGGCCTGTACCTGCAGGGCTTCGACGGCCTGGCCTACATCATGGGCTGGACCGGCGGCTACTGCCTGGTGGCGCTGCTGATCGCGCCCTACCTGCGGCGCTTCGCCCAGTACACCATCCCCGACTTCCTGGCCGCGCGCTACGGCGGCGGCGCGGACGGACGCGGCGCGGCGGTGCGCGCGGTGGCGGTGGGCGCCACCATCGTCGTCTCGTTCACCTACGTGGTGGCGCAGATCTATGCGGTCGGCCTGATCGCCTCGCGCTTCACCGGCGTCGATTTCTCGGTCGGGATCTTCCTCGGCCTGGCCAGCATCCTGGTGTGTTCCTTCCTGGGCGGGATGCGCGCGATCACCTGGACCCAGGTGGCGCAGTACATCATCCTGCTGGTGGCCTTCCTGATCCCGACCATCTGGCTGTCGGCCAAGCATGCCGACAACCCGGTGCCGCAGCTCGCCTACGGTTCGCTGCTGCCCAAGCTGGCCGCGCGCGAGCACCAGCTGGAACGGGATCCGCGCGAGGAACAGGTGCGCGCCGAGTTCCACCGCCGCGCCCAGGAGTACAGCGCGCGCCTGGAGGCGCTGCCGGCGTCGTGGGAGGCGGGCAAGGTCGAGGCCCAGCGCCGGCTGGTGGAAGCGCGCACGCGCAACGCCTCGCTGAACGAGGTGCGCCAGGCCGAGCGCGAACTGAACACCTATCCGAACTCGCCGGACGAGGCGCGCGCGGTGTGGATCGAGCTGCGCGACGCTAATCTAGCGCGGGCCCGCCCGCCGGTGCCGCACGCCACGCCCTTCCCCGGCGCCACCAAGGAGGAATCGGACCGGCAGCGCAACAACTTCCTGGCCGTGGTGTTCTGCCTGATGTTCGGCACCGCCGCCATGCCGCATATCCTGATGCGCGCCTACACCACGCCCTCGGTCAACGACACCCGCAACGGCGTGTTCTGGACCCTGTTCTTCATCCTGCTGGTGTACCTGACCATTCCCGCGCTGGCGGTGCTGGCCAAGTACGACATCTATACCTCGCTGGTGGGCAGCGACTTTTCCACGCTGCCGACCTGGATCTCGTACTGGGCCAACGTGGACAAGGCCAATCCGCTGATCAGCGTCATCGACATCAACGGCGACGGCGTGGTGCAGCTGGCCGAGATCGCGATCGACGCCGACGTGCTGGTGCTGGCCACGCCGGAGATCGGCGGGCTGCCCTATGTGATTTCCGGCCTGGTCGCGGCGGGCGGGCTGGCGGCGGCGCTGTCGACGGCGGACGGGCTGCTGCTGGCGATTTCCAATGCGCTGTCGCACGATGTGTATTACAAGATCGTGGATCCGGGCGCGTCGACCCAGAAGCGGGTGACGATTTCCAAGCTGCTGCTGCTGGCGGTGGCTTTCATCGCGGCTTACGCGGCTTCGCAGAAGCCTGCCGACATCCTGTCGCTGGTGGGCGCGGCCTTCTCGCTGGCCGGCTCGACCTTGTTCCCGGTGCTGGTGCTGGGGGTGTTCTGGAAGCGGGCCAACCATACCGGGGCGATCGCGGGGATGGCGGCGGGGTTCGCGGTCTGTTTGTATTACATGTTCCGCGCCAGCCCGACATTGGGGGGCAGCGTGGATGCGGCCTGGCTGGGGGTCATGCCGATGGCGGCGGGGGTGTTCGGGGTGCCGGCGGGGCTGCTGACCATTGTGGTGGTGAGCTTGATGACGCCAGCGCCGAGCAGGAGTAGCGAGGGGATGGTGGACTACATTCGGACGCCGGAGTGATTGCGGGCGTTATTGGTGTGCGAAGACGCGAACAAAACAAAACGGGCGCCCTCAAGGCGCCCGTTTTTCATCAGCCGAAGAACAGCTTATTCGACGATCGTCTGCGCCTGGCCTTCAGCGCGCGCACGGATCTCGCCGATGCGGTACACGGTCTCGCCAGCCGCCTGCAGCTGCGCCATCGCCGCATCCGCGTTCTCTTTCGAGACGATCACGGTCATGCCGATACCGCAGTTGAACACGCGGTGCATCTCCGCATCCGCCACGCCGCCGTGCTGCTGCAGCCACTGGAACAGCGGCGGCAGGGTCCACGACTTGCCGTCCAGGACAGCGGTCAGGTGGTCGCCCAGCACGCGCGGGATGTTCTCGACCAGGCCGCCGCCGGTGATGTGCACCAGGCCCTTCACTTCCATCGAGGCCATCAGCGCCAGCAGCGGCTTGACGTAGATGCGGGTCGGGGCCATCAGCACGTCGGCCAGCTTGCGGCCGTGGAAGTCGGCTTCCAGGTCCGGCTTGGCGACTTCGATGATCTTGCGCACCAGCGAGTAGCCGTTCGAGTGCGCGCCCGACGAGGCCAGGCCCAGCACCACATCGCTAGGTGCGATCTTGCTGCCGTCGATGATCTGCGACTTCTCGACCGCGCCGACGGCGAAGCCGGCCAGGTCGTATTCGCCGTCCGGGTACATGCTCGGCATCTCGGCGGTCTCGCCGCCGATGAGGGCGCAGCCGGCCTGTTCGCAGCCCTGGGCGATGCCCTTCACCACATCGGTGGCGGTCGGCACGTCCAGCTTGCCGCAGGCGAAGTAGTCGAGGAAGAACAGCGGCTCGGCGCCCTGCACCAGGATGTCGTTCACGCTCATGGCGACCAGGTCGATGCCGACCGTGTCGTGGCGATTCAGCTCGAAGGCCAGCTTCAGCTTGGTGCCGACGCCGTCGGTGCCCGATACCAGGACCGGTTCCTTGTACTTCTTGCTGATCTCGAACAGCGCGCCGAAGCCGCCGATGCCGCCCAGTACGCCCTCGCGCATGGTGCGCTTGGCGAACGGCTTGATTGCTTCGACCAGGGCGTCGCCGGCGTCGATATCGACACCTGCGTCGCGGTAGGAGAGAGAAACATTAGATGGTTGGCTCATGGTATTTGGCAGCGGAGGCGGTAAAATAGAAGGCGCAGACCAGAATTGGTCAATCCGCTATTTTAACAAAACGGCCCCCATCCAACCCGTTTAACGAATAATCACAACACCGCATGCCCTTTTTCCTTACTCCAGAGCAGAAACAATCGGCATTCTGGTTGGCGCTCTGGCTGGCACTGGCGCTGTTGCTGTACACCCTGGGGCCGATCCTTTCGCCCTTCATCGCATCCGCCATCCTCGCCTACATGCTGGGCGGCGCCGTCGACCGCCTGAGCAGCGCCCGGATGGGCAAACGCGGCTTGAGCAAACCCCTGATGCCGCGCGTGGTCGCGGTCTCGATCGTGCTGACCGCCTTCGTGCTGGGCGTGCTGGCCCTGGTGCTGATCGTGGTGCCGGTGCTGCGCGCCGAGATTCCCCTGCTGCAGGCGAAGATCCCCGCCTTCTTCACCAAGCTCGACGCCATGTTCTCGCCCTGGCTGGCCCAGTACGGCATCCATGTAAAGCTCGACAGCGAAGGCCTGCGCGAACTCCTCACCCGCCAGGTGGCCGCCAGCGGCGACGACGTCTGGGCCACGGTGCTGGCCAAGGTGCGCGTGGGCGGCAGCGCCCTGCTGGGCTGGATCGCCACCCTCACCCTGGTGCCGGTGGTGGTGTTCTACCTGCTGCTCGACTGGCACCAGCTGCTGGCGCGCATCCAGGGCGCCATCCCGCGCCGCTTCCTGCCCAAGGTGACCGGCATGGCGCGCGAGAGCGACGAACTGCTGGCCCAGTACCTGCGCGGCCAGCTGCTGGTGATGATCGTGCTGGCCGTGTACTACTCGGCGGCCCTGGCTCTGATCGGGCTGGATGTGGCGCTGCCGGTGGGCGTACTGACCGGGGTGCTGGGCTTCGTGCCTTATCTCGGCTTCGGCCTGGGCATGCTGCTGGCCCTGGTGGCGGCCCTGCTGCAGTTCGCCGGCTGGAGCGCCGTGATCTGGGTGGCCATCATCTATACGGTCGGCCAGCTGCTCGAGAGTTTCATCCTGACCCCGCGCCTGGTGGGCGAGCGCATCGGCCTGCATCCGCTGGCCGTGATCTTCGCCCTGATGGCCTTCGGCGAGCTGTTCGGCTTCGCCGGCGTGCTGCTGGCGCTGCCGGCATCGGCCGTGCTGATGGTCGGTTTCCGCCACGTGCGCAGCCACTACCTGCGCAGCAGCTTCTATAATGCTTGACGACTATAACAGCGCAGATAGTGCGCATTCGATTGTGTTTGCAAACAACCAACACCATGAAACAGCTGGTGCTTGACCTGGGCGCCGAACCGGTGCACAGCCTGGACACCTTCCAGGTGGGAGAAAACGCGGAAATGGCGCACCTGATGCACCAGTTCGCGCAGCGCGCGTCGCGCGAGCATTTCGCCTACCTGTGGGCCGACACCGGCACGGGCAAGACCCACCTGCTGCAAGCCCTGGCCGCCAGCCCGGGCTCGCGCTACATCGCGGCCGACGCGCCGGAAGACCAGTTCGTCTTCACCCCGGAGATCAGCCTTTATCTGCTGGACGATTGCGACCAATTGAGCCCGCAGCGCCAGATCGACGCCTTCGCCCTGTTCAACCAGATCCGCGAGCACGGCGCCTACATGGTCTGCACCGGCCCGGTGCCGCCGGCCCTGCTGCAGGTGCGCGAAGACCTGCGCACGCGCATGGGCTGGGGCCTGGTCTACCAGATCCACGGCCTGTCGGACGACGAGAAGATCGCCGCCCTGACCCAGGCCGCGGAAGCGCGCGGTTTGACCTTGTCGGCCAGCGTGTTACCCTATTTGTTGTCGCATTTCAAGCGCGACATGCGCTCCTTGGCGACCATGCTGGACGCCCTCGACCAATATTCGCTCGAGACCCAGCGCCCGGTGACCGTGCCTTTGTTGCGCGATTTATTGCTGCAGGAAAACCAGCAGCCGGATACGAAAGAATGAAAAACCTTACCATCTTCGATCTCGACCACACCTTGTTGCCGATCGACTCGGACTACGAGTGGGGCGAGTTCCTGGTGCGCGTCGGCGCGGTCGACGAAGCCGCCTTCCGCCAGCGCAACGACGAGTTCTTCGCCCAATACCAGGCCGGCGTGCTCGACCCGGTCGAGTACCTGGAGTTCGCGCTCGGCACCCTGGCGAGCTTCCCGCGCGAGCGCCTCGACGCCCTGCGCGCCCAGTACATGCGCGAAGTGATCGAACCCGCCATCCTGCCGCAGGCCGTGAAGCTGGTGCGCGACCACATCGACGCCGGCGACCTGGTGGCCATCATCACCGCCACCAACCACTACATCACCGCCCCGATCGCGCGCGCCTTCGGCGTCGAGCACCACATCGCCGCCATGCCGGAAGTCGACGCGCAAGGGCGCCTGACGGGCAAGCTGGCCGGCACCCCGACCTCGGGCGCAGGCAAGATCCACCACATGCACGCCTGGCTGGAGCGCATGGGCCGCCCGTTCGAGAGCTTCGAGCGTAGCCATTTCTACAGCGATTCGCACAACGATCTTCCGCTGCTGTCGGTGGTGTCCCACCCGATCGCCACCAACCCGAGCAGCGCGCTCGCAAGCCATGCGCAGGCGCAGGGCTGGCCAACCATCCGCCTATTCAATGATTAAAAAATTCATCCGCAAAATCCTCGGCGTCAAAGACGAGCGCAATCCGACCGAACCGGTGATCCTGGGGCCGGAAGAGCACAAGATCGACCCGAAGAACGTCTCGGCGAATGCGGTCCGGGTGACCCAGACCCTGCAGGAAGCGGGCTTCAAGGCCTTCGTGGTGGGCGGCGCGGTGCGCGACCTGCTGCTGGGCGTGAAGCCCAAGGATTTCGACATCGCCACCGACGCCACGCCCGAGCAGGTCAAGCGCCTGTTCCGGCGCGCCTTCATCATCGGCCGCCGCTTCCAGATCGTGCACGTGATGTTCGGCCAGGACCTGCTGGAAGTGACCACCTTCCGCGGCAACGGCAGCGACAACGCGCCCAAGGACGAGCATGGCCGCGTCCTGCGCGACAATAACTTCGGTCCGCAGCACGAGGACGCGGCGCGCCGCGACTTCACCATCAACGCGATGTACTACGACCCGGCCACGCAGAGCGTGCTGGATTACCACGGCGGCATCGAGGACATCCGCGCCAAGCTGCTGCGCATCATCGGCATGCCGGAAGCGCGCTACCGCGAAGACCCGGTGCGCATGCTGCGCGTGGTCCGCTTCGCGGCCAAGCTGGGCTTCACCATCGAGCCGACCACCCGTGCCCCGATCCCCGTGATGGCCCCGCTGATCGACAACGTGCCGGCCGCGCGCGTGTTCGACGAGATGCTCAAGCTGCTGCTGTCGGGCCACGCGCTGGCCTGCCTGAAGGAGCTGCGTTCGGCCGGCCTGCACCATGGCCTGCTGCCGCTGCTGGACGTGGTGCTGGAGCAGCCGATCGGCATGAAGTTCGTCACCCTGGCGCTGGAATCGACCGACGGCCGCGTCAAGGCCGGCAAGGGCGTCTCACCGGGCTTCCTGTTCGCTTCCCTGCTGTGGCACCAGGTGCTGGAAAAGTGGAACGCCTACCGCGCCGCCGGCGAATCGCCGATCCCGGCCCTGCACCTGGCGGCCGACGACGTGCTGGAGACCCAGACCGAGAACCTGGCCCTGCAGCGCCGCATCGCCACCGACATGCGCGACATCTGGGCCATGCAGCCGCGCTTCGAGCGCCGCACCGGCCGCGCGCCGTACAAGCTGCTGGAACACCCGCGCTTCCGCGCCGGCTACGACTTCCTGCTGCTGCGCTGCGCCTCCGGCGAACTGCCGGCCGAGATCGGCGAATGGTGGACCGAGTTCTACGACGCCGAAGGCGGCGAGCGCGAACGCCTGGTGGCCGAGGCCAACAACCGCGACCGCGAAGGCGGCGCGCCCAAGAAGCGCCGTCCGCGCCGCGGCCCGCGCAAGAACAGTGGCGAAGGCGCGCCGGCAGCCGCGCAAAGTGCGGGCGGCGGCGAGGAATGATCGCTTTCATCGGGATCGGGGCCAACCTGGGCGATGCGCAGGCGAACGTCCTGGACGCGATCGCGCGCTTGAAAGCCCTGCCGGGCGCCACCCTGCTCGGCAGCTCCAGCCTGTACCGCACCGCGCCGATCGATTCGAGCGGCGACGACTACGTCAATGCGGTGGCCAGCATCGACACCACGCTGGCGCCGCAAGCCTTGCTGGAAGCCCTGCAGGAGATCGAGCTGGCGCACGGCCGCGAGCGGCCCTACCGCAACGCGCCGCGCACGCTCGACCTGGACCTGCTGCTGTACGGCGACGAGACCATCGCCACCGGGACCTTGAGCGTTCCTCATCCGCGCATGCACGAACGCGCCTTCGTGCTGGCGCCGCTGCTGGAAATCGCTCCTAGCGTGGCCATTCCCGGCCGCGGGCCAGCCGCCGGCTTCGTGCCGCAGGTGGCGGACCAGTTCATCACCCGGATAGCCTGAGCATGCGGCTTCGCGTCCGCGCCCTTCAACGGGCTCGCACGATGCGATTTACGCTAACGTCCAACAAACAAGAAGCCCACTGCCGCCATGATGCAGCCAAACGCTGCAAGATGTCGCCAATGGATGGGCTCACCTAGGACGGTAACCATGAACACGCCAAAGACCACAAGCGCGATAGCCTCCTGAACCACTTTGAGCTGTCCGGCACTCCATCCGCTTGCAAAGCCTATTCGGTTCGCCGGCACCGCAAGACAGTATTCGACAAACGCGATTCCCCAGCTTACAAGAATCACTGTGAACAGCGGCTTGTGCATCCCTCCCTTGAGATGCCAGTACCACGCGATGGTCATGAAAATATTGGAGGCGGCAAGGAGCAGGAAGGTTTGCATGAAAGTTGAATTAACAGCAACGGGTCGGTAAGAACCAACATTATTGCAGACGAGCGAAGCTCGCACGCGGCATATACCCTGGTGATCTTCACGTGAGATAGAAATGGCAAACAGGCAGCTCTCTTCAGACGAACTCGAACGTCTTTTTGCACCGCTGATTGCGGAGGTCCGGCAGAGCCTCGCTTCACGGAGTGGTGGCGATATTGACTTGCAATGGGCGCTGCGAAGAAAACTCTACAAGGAGCTTTCCTACGACGAGCGCGGCAAGCCTATGCATCGACGCAAGCTGAAAGAACTAAAAAGAAGCGAGCAAGAAAACACCTGCCCCTTGTGTATGACCACACTTCCCGATAAGTACGTTGTGCTTGATCGATTGGAAGCCATGGGCGGCTATACCCCAGCAAACACCCGGCTCCTCTGCTCGGCATGCGACACCAATGTGCAGAAATCGCGTGGGTACAAGTAGCGCTTCTTGTGGCGAGGCGAAGCCTTGACAGCCCTTTACCCCCGGCACCTATCGGCGTCATCTCCCATTCCTAGAACCCTCTTTCTAGAACCTTTCCTGCGCATTCGCGTCCGTGGTATTACACTACGCGGCCTGGACGTTTCGTTTTCAAAAGGATATCTATGAGCGCTTATCTCGGGGGTGGCAACGAGGCCCCGGTTACGCCGAAGCCTGTCGCCAAGGCCGTGACCGTTCCCTCCCTGCTCGCCATGCGCGCAGCCGGCAACAAGATCGCGATGCTGACCGCCTATGACGCCAGCTTCGCATCCCTGATGGACCGCTGCGGCGTCGAAGTCCTGCTCATCGGCGATTCGCTGGGCATGGTCTGCGCCGGCTTCGACTCCACCCTGCCGGTGACGGTGGCCGACGTGGCCTATCACACCGCCTCGGTCGCGCGCGGCAACAAGAACGCGCTGGTGCTGGCCGACATGCCCTTCGGCGCCTACGGCAACCCGCAGCAAGCCTACGACAGCGCCGTGCAACTGATGCGCGCCGGCGCCCAGATGGTCAAGATCGAAGGCGGCGCCTGGCTGGCAGACACCGTGCGCTTCCTGGTCGAGCGCGGTATTCCCGTGTGCGCCCACATCGGCCTGACCCCGCAGTTCGTACACGCTTTCGGCGGCTTCAAGGTGCAGGGCAAGACCGACGAGGCGGCGGAACGCCTGAAGGCCGACGCGCTCGCGCTGCAGGCGGCCGGCGCCATGATGGTGGTGCTGGAAGCCATTCCGGCGGCGCTGGGCAAGGAAGTCACCGACCTGCTGTTCATTCCGACCATCGGCATCGGTGCGGGTCCCGACTGCTCGGGCCAGGTGCTGGTGATGCACGACTTGCTGGGCGTGTTCCCGGGCCGCAAGGCGCGCTTCGTGCGCAACTTCATGGAAGGCCAGACCAGCATCGACGCGGCCGTGACTGCCTACGTGGCGGCCGTGAAGGACGGCAGCTTCCCCGGTCCGGAGCACTGCTTCTAAGGAGACGGCGATGAGCGGCCAGCAAGAGACAACCCGTCTGTTCCTGGCGCTCTGGCCGGATCCGGCCATTCGCCACCAGCTGCGCGAATGGCGCGATGCCTGGGGCTGGCCGCGCGGCGCCGCCCCGGTGCATACCGACAAGCTGCACCTGACCCTGCACTTCCTGGGCAACCTGCCCTCCGAGCGCTTGCCCGAGCTGCTCGACGCTTTTACCGTACCCTTCGAACCCTTCCGGCTGGAGCTGGGACGCGCCGTGATGTGGCCGCGCGGGCTGGCCGTGCTCGAACCGCACAGCGAGCCGCCGGAGCTGCTGGCGCTGCATGCGCGACTGAACGAAGCGATCGCGGCGCTGGGGCTGGTGCCGGAAGCGCGCAAGTACCGGCCGCATGTGACCATGGCCAGACGCGCTGTTGGAGCCGATGTGCCCACGTCCGGGCCGGCGATTGCATGGGAAGCGCAGGGCTATGCGCTGGTGGAATCGCGGCCGGGCGATGGGGGCGGATACATCGTCCTGCGCGAGTATGGGAATTGCATGGAGTAAGTCTGCCTTTTCACCGCCAGCTGCAACCGCACAACGAGTAATTGCCCCTAGGAAAATATCTCACTACACTATCCTATCTTTATCCAGGAAATTCAAGATGGGAAGTCAGAAAGTGCCTCGATACCAAGGAAGAATCACCTCTTGGAAAGACGATCAGGGATTCGGCTTTATCACCCCGAATGGAGGCGGCCCAGCAGTATTTGTGCATATCAGCGCGTTTAGCAGGCGCGGAGCCCGCCCGGTCAGCAATGACATCGTCACCTACCATTTGGGCGCCAACGAGAAGGGGCCGCGCGCAGAACAAGTCATTCTGGTCCGCGACGCCGTGTTACGGAAATCATCGCTTGATTCGCCAACTGGTTCATTGATCGCAGCTGCGGGCTTTCTCGGGTTTGTTACTCTTGGCGTTTTTGCCGGAAAGTTGCCGCTTGCTTTACTTGGTTTGTATTTTGTTATGAGCACCCTGGCATTCTGTACCTATGCTGCCGATAAATCTGCAGCTCGGAAGAATACGTGGAGGACCAGCGAAAGCACCTTGCATATGCTCGGGCTTATTGGCGGCTGGCCTGGCGCTCTTGTAGCCCAGCAGGCATTGCGGCACAAATCGAAGAAGGCATCGTTCCGCACAGTGTTCTGGGCGACAGTTCTCATCAATTGCGGAATACTCATCTGGTTCTTTACACCGCCAGGTGCCGAGGCACTGAGCGCTCTTCTTGGCACAGTATGATGACCGCGAACATCCGATCGCCCATCAGCACGAGAAAGCAATCGCTTCGGACCGACAGAAATCCGGAAGAAGTGAAAAGACCGAGTAGCGACAGGCGAAGGCAGGCGTTGCAAGATTGCCGAACACATCGTTTTGGATCGCCCAGCCCCTGTCGGTTCGCCTGCCGCTCCGGTATCATTCCGGGATGAACGCAATTTCCTCCCTTCCGTTTGTCATTGGTGTCGCTGGCGGAAGCGGCAGTGGCAAGTCAACCGTGACCCAGCAAGTGCTGGCGTCGTTCGGCGCCGAGATGGTCTCGGTCGTGATGCAGGACGATTACTACCGCGACCAGTCCGACCTCACTCCTGAAGTCCGCCGCAAGCAGAACTACGACCATCCGCAGGCCTTCGACTGGCCCCTGCTGGTAGAGCACGTCCGCGCCCTGCGCAACGGCGAAACGATCGCGATGCCGGTGTACGACTTCACGATCGATAACCGCTCCGACAAGACCATCCCCGTCAAACCTGCCCCGGTCATCGTGATCGAAGGCCTGTTTGCCTTGTATGACGCGGATTTGCGCAAGATGATGTCGCTGAAGATCTTCGTCGACACCGCCCCCGACGTGCGCTTCATCCGCCGCATGCAGAGGGATATCGCCGAACGCGGCCGCTCGATGGAGAGCATCGTCAACCAGTACCTGGAAACGGTGCGCCCGATGCACAAGCAGTTCATCGAACCGACCAAGCGCCACGCCGACGTCATCCTGCCCCACGGCGCCAATGGCCCGGCGGTCGATGTCATCACCACCAAGGTGGCGAGCGTCATCGGCCAGTTGAAGCGGTCCTGATCGTATCGCCCCGGACCTTTCAGGCGGCTCCCGGCAGCGGTGTGCTACTGGACGCGCTCGACGCGCGCGGTATTAGCATGGCCGTCGATCTGCAGCAGGTAGCTGCTGAACATGCCGCGCGAGATTTCGACCTGCGGGTTGTTCAGGCGTGGCAGGACTGCCTCGCCCTCGGTCACGCGCCATACCTGGCCGTTGGCCAGCGCGATACGGGTGCCGGGCGACCAGCCGTCCAGGGCTCCGGCCACGCTGCTGCGAATCTTCGAAGGGCTCTTTTCCTTGACGGGCTGCGGTGCGGCCTTCGCCAACCCGAATTTTGCCTCCGGCTGGACCGTCTCGGTGCGAACCGCCCCGGCGTTAGGCGCAGCGGCGGCCGGCGCCGCCGCCACCGCCACCGGCATCGCATCGTAGCAGGCGAGGCGGCTCGCTGCCTCTGAGAGCGCGCGGCATTTCAGGACGGCGGCGTCGTCGTCGGCCAGAGCGGCGCCAGAAACCAACAGCAGCAAGGACAGGGCTTTCTTCATATGCTTTCCAGAGGCGGGTTGGACAGGCCGGCAAGAGTGCGCGGCTGCGGAGAATTATAACGGCAGCCGCGTCTCAGCCGTGACGCTTCACCACCCCGGCGCTCACGGCGATCACCAATCCCGATAGCGACAGCATCCCCAGCGCCATCATGATGCTCGACTGGGTCGCGATCCAGCCCAGCACCGGCGGCGCCAGCAGCAATCCGCCGTAGCCGAGGGTCGCCACCGCCGCCACGCCAGCCCCGGCGCTCATGCCGGGGATGCGCGAGGCCGCGCCGAACAGCAGCGGCACCACGTTCGCCGCGCCCAGGCCGATCAGCGCGAAGCCGCAGGCCGACAGCAGGAAGTGGGTGCTCAGCACCGCGGTGGCCAAGCCAGCGAACATCGCCACTCCGCCCACCACCATCACCCGCAGCGCACCGAAGCGCACGATCATCCGGTCGCCCGCGAAACGGCAGGCCGCCATCGCAATCGAAAACGCCGAGAAGCCGACGGCCGCGGTGGCCGGCGGGGCGCCGGTACGCTCCTGCATCAAGAGGCCGCTCCAGTCCACCAGCGCGCCCTCGACCGCGAAGCACAGCATGGCCAGCAAGCCGAGACCGACGGCCGCGCCGCGCGGCAGGCTGAAATGGCTGCCATGACTATGCGTGGGGGCGAAAGCCACCACGCGCCGCGCGGCCAGGGCCAGCACCGCCGCGGTCAGCGCGCCCATCGCCATCGCGCCCTCGCCATGTCCCCATCCCTGGCCGATGATCAGGCCGCCCAGCGCCGCGCCGATCAGGCCGCCCAGGCTGAAGAAGCCGTGGAAGGACGACATGGTCGGCAGCCCGCGCGCGGCCTCGACTTCGCTGGCGTTGGCGTTCATCGCCACGTCCAGCGCGCCGTTGCTGATACCGAACAGGAAGGCGGTGCCGAACAGCAGGGGCAAGCCGTCCACCTTCATGATCAGTCCCAGCAGGAGCGCGAAGGCGAAGCCCGACAGCAGGGTCATGCGGCGGGTGCCGAAGCGCGAGGTCAGTCCGCCCATCAGCGGCATGGCCAGCAGCGCGCCGGCGGCGATGGTCAGGAGCACCATGCTGAGCGTCGAGGTGTCGATGCCCATGCGCTGCTGCACCACAGGCACGTGGGCGGCCCACAGGCCGATGCCGGCGCCGTTCAGCAGGAAGACGGTGGAGATGGCCCAGCGGCCCGCCTCGATGCCGGGCGCGTTGGAAGTCGAAACGGGATTCATGCCTTGCTCTTTCCGGTGAACTTGATGTCGAGAGCCGAACAGGCCGTGCGCAGCGTGTGGACGGCATCCGGCGGCGCATCGGCTTCCAGCACGAGGTGGTCGAGATCGGCGAGCGCGCCGAACACGAAGGGCGCGCCGCCTTCCAGGCGCTCGTTGAGCACGGCCACCGCGCGGCGCGCGCTGCCGGCCAGCATGGCGCCCTTGAGCGCCGCTTCTTCCGGATTGGCGGCGCCCAGGCCGCGCTCCAGGTCCAGGCCGCACACGCCCACCAGCGCCAGGTCGGCGCGCAGGCGCTGCACTTCGAGCATGGTCGCGGCGCCGACGGTGGCGCCGACGTCCGGGTGATAGGTCCCGCCCAGCAGCACGATGCGCGTGCGGCGGAAGTGGCCGAGCGCCAGCGCGATCTGCGGGCTGTTGGTGACGATGGCGGCGGCGCAGCCGTCTTCCAGCTGGCGCGCCAGCGCAAGGTGGGTCGAGCCGGCGTCGATCAGCACCGTGTCGCCCGGACGGATGCAGTCGCGCAGTCCCTGGGCGAGCTGGCCCTTGCGCGCCATGTCGGCTTCGGCCCGCTCGCTGAAGCTGGCTTCGCGGCGCAGGCGCACGGCGCCGCCGTGCACGCGGCGCAGCAGGCCGGCCGCATCCAGGTCGCGCAGGTCGCGCCGGATCGTGTCTTCCGAGGTGTCCAAGGTGCGCGCCAGCTCGACGGCCAGCACCCTTCCTTCGCGCTCGACGGCGTCGACAATCGCCTGGCGGCGCTCTTCCGCTAATTGCATGGGTTCTCCTGATGTGTCCGCTCACTGTACACAAACAGGCAAACTCATGCAAGTAAACGCACAAACATGCAAAAACAGGCAGGGTTAGCTGATCATCTGCGCAACACTGGACCTCCAGGCACGTAGGCGGCCCAACAATTAGTTGTTAAACTTCATCAACTTACGTTGCTATAAATATCATGGACAAGTCCTCTGCCATTCTCATCGTCGACGATTACCTCCTGATCCGCACCCATGTGCGCCAGGTGCTGGCCGAACTCGGCTTCCTGAACGTGTTCCAGGCCGACAATGGCAAGACGGCGCAGGACGTGATGCGCAAGCAGCAGATCGACATCGTGGTCGGCGACTGGGGCATGCCGGTCATGAGCGGCATCGACCTGCTCAAATGGATGCGCAGCGACCACCGCTACGCCCACACGCCTTTCATGATGCTGACCGCCGAAGCCAACCCGGCCTCGGTACGCACCGCGCTGCAGGCGGGCGTGAACGCCTACATGATCAAGCCCTTCACGGTGCACAGCTTCGCCAGCAAGTTCATGAGCATGCTGGGCGTAACGCTCGACAGCGCACCGGCCTCGCCGTTCGCACGCCCGGCCCCTGCCCGTCCTGCGGTTCCGAGCGCGCCGTCACCTGCGCCGGCTCCGGCTGCAGTCGCCCCTGCGGCGCCGGCCCTGCCGCCGTCGAACGTGATCGGCCTGGACCAGCCGATCGGCGAGCGGGTCAAGAAGTGCACGGTGCTGATCGTCGACGACATCCCGACCAACATCGAGGTGCTGGCCGGCGTGCTGAAGGACGAATACGCGATCAAGGTCGCGATCAGCGGCAAGAAGGCGCTGGAGATCGCGGAAGCCTTCCACGTCGACCTGATCCTGCTCGACATCATGATGCCGGTGATGGACGGCTTCGAGGTCTGCCGCCAGCTCAAGGCCAATCCGAAGACGGCGCACATCCCGATCATCTTCCTGTCCGCGCGCGACGGCACCGAGGACGTGGTGTCCGGCCTGCGCCTGGGCGCGGTGGACTACGTGGCCAAGCCGGCCGACCCGACCATCCTCAAGGCGCGCCTCTCGGCCCACCTGATGCTGGCCACGGCCATGCAGGACCTGAAGCGCCAGAACGAACTGCTGATCGAGAACGCGCGCCTGCGCGAGGATGTCGAGCGCATGACCCGCCACGACCTCAAGAGCCCGATCGCGGTGGCCCTGCACGGCAGCCAGTTCCTGCTGGGGAGCGCGCTGAACGAGGCGCAGGAACAGCAGGCGCGCATGATCGAAGAGGCGGCCGAGCACGCGCTCGAAATGATCAACCGCACCCTCGACGTCTACAAGATGGAGCAAGGGACCTACCAGCCGATCCTGCAGATGTTCGACCTCGGCACGCTGCTGGCCAAGGTGGCGCAGCAGGTGCAGTTGGCCTTCACCGAGAAGGACGTGGTGATCCGCTTCGACGCGCCGCAGGACGTGATGTGCCTGGGCGAGCCGATGCTGTGCTATTCGCTGTTCAACAACGCGCTGAAGAATGCGGTGGAGGCGTCGCCGGGCGGGGCGGCGGTGCGCATGGTTGTGGCGCCGGGGTATGGAAATCTGCACGTCATGATCGATAACCCGGGCGAGGTGCCGGTGGAGCTGCGGGAGCGCTTCTTTGACAAGTATGCGTCGAGCGAGAAGATCGGGGGGACCGGGCTGGGGACGTACTCGATCCGGCTGATGGCCGAGGTGCAGGGAGGCAGCGTCAGCATGGATACCGGTTCGGGTGTGACGAAGCTGACGATTACGCTGCCCTGCCCGTAATCTGCTGACAAGTTCCGCACCGAAGCTGCAAACGCCCGCATCACACCAGCAGCATCAAATGCTCCCTCTCCCAAGAGCTGATCACCCTGCTAAACGTCGCAAACTCCAGCTCCTTCACCTCGCAGTACGCCTGCACGAACAGCTCTCCCAGCATCGCCGCCAGCTGCGGACACTGGCGCAAGCGCAAAATCGCATCCTCCAGGTCCCGCGGCAGATCGTCGTGCACCTGCTCCGCGCTGTCCGGCGTCGGGTCCGACGGCGTGAGCCGCTCGGTCATCCCCAGCAGCCCGCAGCTGAGCGTGGCCGCCATCGCCAGGTAGGGATTCACATCCACCCCCGGCACCCGGTTCTCCACGCGCCTGGCCTCGGGCGAGGAATTCGGCACGCGGATGCCGCAAGTGCGGTTGTCGTAGCCCCAGCGCACATTGGTCGGCGCCGACTGGAAGCGCGATAAACGGCGGTAGGAATTCACATGCGGCGCGAACATCAGGAGCGCGTCCGGCACATAGCGCTCCAGCCCGGCGATATAGTGGAAGAACAGCTCACTCGGCCCGCCCCCCTCCTCCGTGAAGATATTGCGCCCCGTGGCGATGTCGACCACGCTCTGGTGCACATGCATGGCGCTGCCCGGCTCGGTCTCCATGGGCTTGGCCATGAAAGTGGCGAAGATGCCGTGCCGCAGGGCGGTCTCGCGTACCGCGCGCTTGAACAGGAACACGCGGTCGGCCAGCTCGAGCGCGTCGCCGTGCGCGAAGTTGATTTCCATCTGTCCCGCGCCAGCCTCGTGGATCAGGGTTTCCACGCCCAGGTCGTGGGCCTTGCAGAAGGCGGACAGCTCCAGGAAGAAGGGATCGAAATCGTTCACCGCGTCGATCGAGTAGGACTGGCGCCCCGTCTCGGCCATGCCGGTACGGCCCATCGGGGGCGTCAGGGGCTCGTGCGGATTGGTGTTGCGCGCCACCAGGTAGAACTCCATCTCCGGCGCCACCACCGGCCGCCAGCCGCGCTCTTCGTACAACCCCAGCACCCGGCGCAGCACCGCGCGCGGCGACAGCTCGACCAGCGAACCGTCGAAGTTGCGGCAATCGTGGATGACCACGGCAACCCGCTCGGAGGCCCAGGGCACGACCCGGATCGTGTCCGGATCCGGTACGCAGATCATGTCGGGGTCGGTCGTGCCCACGTAGGGCGCGTTGTTGGGCTGCTCGCCGTTGACGGTGTTGAGCAGCACGCTCTTCGGCAGGCGCATGTGGCCGCCGTCGAGAAACAGGTCTTTGGGAAGGATCTTGCCGCGCGCGATGCCCGTCATGTCCGTGATGACGCACTCGACTTCATGAATATTGTGTTCGCGCAGGAACTCGCGCATCTCAATGCCCATGGTGTTTCCGTCGTAGCTACGGGAGGCCCAATATAGCACCACGCCCGCCGGCCCCGCGCGCCGCTGACGCCTTCCCGCAATCCAGGTATCGAATCTGGCATTTCGCGTCATGACCGGCCCCGCCTGGCCCATTCTGCGCCATACTTCCGCCATGAAAACAATGTCAATCAAGCAGCCCGACCCTGGCCGCCGCCTCATGTGGCGGATCTATGTTGCCGTCTGGCTGGTATATGCGGTCTTCCTGTCGACCGCCGACCAGCTGGACAAGGTGGTGGCGGGACAATTCGATGCGGCGCGAGCCGCGTTGACGATCGCCAGCCTGCTCCCCTCCGCGCTGCTGCTGGCCCTCGCGTGGCCGCTGACCGGCTACCTGGAGCGCCGCAAGCTGAGCCGGACCACGGTGCTGGTGGTCCACGCCTTGATCGCGCCCGTGTTCGCGATCCTGTCGCAAGGGCCCTTCTGGGCCATGTTCCAGCCCAACAAGGCGATCAGCTGGTATGTCTGGCCCCTGCTGTACCACTGCATGACCTACCTGCTCGGGACCGGCATTTTCACGCTGGTCCGCGCCGGCGAGCGCGCCCACCGGCAGGCGCTGGCCATGGAAGAGGCGCAAAAGCTGCTGATCGCCTCGGAACTGAACGCCTTGCGCAGCAAGCTCAATCCCCACTTCCTGTTCAACACCCTGCACTCGATCATCGCGCTCACGCGCAAGGACCCCGGCGCGGCGGAGACCGCCCTGTTCCAGTTCTCCGACATGCTGCGCTACGTGCTGGACACCGAGAAAAGCGGCAGCGACCGCGTGACGCTCGATGCGGAACTCGATTTCGTGCGCGACTACCTGGAGCTGGAAGCGCTGCGCCTCGGCAGCCGCCTGAACGTGGAATGGCAGCTCGATCCGGATGCCGGCAGCGAACAGGTGCCGGCGCTGTCCCTGCAGCCGCTGGTCGAGAACAGCATCAAGCATGCGTTCAACCCGCACAGCCGCCCCGGCACCCTGCGCATCGAGACCCAGCGCGACGAAGCCGGAGGGCGCCTGCGCTTTGCCGTGCGCGACGACGGTCCGGGCGTCGATGCGGATGCGATCGGACGCAGCGCGGGCCTCGGCCTGCGCACGGTGGAAAAGCGCCTGGTGCTCGACTACGGCGCAGAGTCCGCGCTGCGCATCGACACCGCCCCGGGCGCCGGCTTCGCCGTCGCATTTTCCATTCCGCTCGAACCGACAGGGAGACTCGCGTGAACATGAAGACCGTATTCTTCGCGGAAGACGAACCGCTCGCCCGCGACGTGCTGCGCGATGCGATCTGCGCCCACGAGGGCCTGCGCCTGGTGGGCGAAGCGGCCGACGGGGCAGCAGCGCTGGCCAGCATCAACCGGCTGCGGCCGGAGGTGGTGTTCATGGACATCCAGATGCCCGAGATGACCGGGCTGGAGGTGCTGCGCCGCCTGGATTACCTGCCGCAGATCGTGTTCACCACGGCCTACGACCAGTACGCGGTCACGGCTTTCGAACTCAATGCCGTCGACTACCTGCTCAAGCCCTTCACGCGTGCGCGCTTCGACGCCGCCGTGGCGCGCCTGCTGGATGCGCCGCAGCGTTCGCCGGGCGAGCTGGCCGATACCTTGCTGCAGGCGGGCCAGCGTGAGGTGCGGCGCGTCGAGCGCATCCTGGTGCGCGACCGCGGCCGCATCTTCCCGCTCGCGGTGGGCGATATCGAGTACATGAAATCGGATTCCAAGTACACGGTGATCGTCGCGCGCGGCCAGAACTTCCTGGTGCGGCTCGGCATAGCGGAGCTGGAAGCCCAGCTCGACCCGGCGCGCTTCATCCGCATCCACCGCTCGGTGCTGGTCAACCTCGATTTCGTCGAGTCGATGACGCCGGACGACCAGTCCCAGCTGCAGATCGAGATGCGCGACGGCACCCGCCTGGGCGCCAACCGCGAGGCGTCCAGGGCGCTGCGCGATATGTCCATCTAAAAGTTGGTTTCATGCAATAAGAAATATCTGTCGGAATCTTTTACACCTCCTCGCAGACCTTCTCGGGCGTTCCTTCAAAATCAAGGAGTTGCAAACTTGGCATGCAAATTGCTATCCATAAATTTGTATTTCAATTTTAACTATATTCCTGAAAGAGAATAAAAAATGAACCGTTCGCTCGTACAGTTGTTCAGCATTGCAGGCATGAGCCTGGCCCTCATACTTCCAGCCTCTGCTGCCGTCGTCACGACCGCAACTGCGGTCACCGGCACGGGTCCGCTTTCCCAGCAGTGGACCGCCACCTGGAGCGGCAGCGACGCCTATGGCATGGGCTCCGACCTGACCGTGGGCGGCAACAAGCTGTCCTACGATTTCAAGCATCCGGGCCACGCCTACATGGGCGTGCCGCAGCAGACCTATGTGTTCTCCACGACGGCACAGAAAACCGGCAAGCTCTCGATCGACGTGGACCTGTCCTCGTTCGCAGCTTGGTATCAGTCGTACACCGATATGTCGATTTGGCAAGGCTCGACCAGCAACGCCACGCTGCTGACGCAGAACACCTGGGGTGGCGTGGTCAAGAAGTCGCTCGACCTGGACCTGACCGCAGGCCAGGCCTGGGGCTTCATCGCCAAGGGCGGCAACTACGACGGCACCGGCATCCTGGCCGGCTCGTTCACCGTGACCCAGGCCGACGTCCCCGAGCCTGCCTCGCTGGCACTCCTCGGCCTGGGCGCCCTGGGCATGCTGGCACGTCGCCGCAAGAAGGCCTGAAACACGGCGCACCTACCGCCTGGATGATCCGGGCGGCATAAGAAAAATGCCAGTCAGCGATTGACTGGCATTTTTTTCGAGCGGAGACTTTGCGAGGACTTCCTGCTACAGTTGCCGGTAGTTCGACGAGGAGACCACCATGTTCACATTTGCACCTACCAAACACACGCTGGCCGCGCTCATGGCGACAGGCCTGCTGGCAGGCTGCGCCCAGATGGGGACGCAGAACACCGCCATGACCGACGCGATGAAGAACCATGCCGGGATGGATTGCTGCAAGGAGAAGATGGGGGCGGATGGCAAGCCGATGCCTTGCAAGTGCTGTGGCCAGAAGGCGATGGCGGGCGCTGCGGCGATTACCGGTGCCGCGCCGCAGATGTGCATGGGCCAGATGAGCAAGAAAGCCGGCTCCTAAAAGTTCTCAGTTAGCCACAAGACAGTCGCCCCGGCGAAGGCCGGGGCCCAAGTTTGCTTGAGCTATCGAGACGCTTAACTTGGGTTCCGGCCTCCGCCGGAACGACGTGCATGCGTTAACGGTTCAAACCTGAATCCAGGTCGTCTTCAGCTCCGTATATTTATCGAACGCGTGCAGCGACTTGTCGCGCCCGTTCCCTGACTGCTTGTAACCGCCGAACGGCACCGTGATGTCGTCGTTGTCGTACTGGTTCACGTGCACCGTACCAGCCCGCAGCGCGCGGGACGCGCGGATCGCCTTGCTCATGTCGCGCGTCCACACCGCCGCCGCCAGGCCATAAGGCGTGCTGTTGGCCTGCTTGATGGCCTCGTCCAGGTCCGTGAACGACAGCACCGACAGCACCGGCCCGAAGATCTCTTCGCGCGCAATGCGCATCGACCCATCCACGCCGTCGAACAGGGTCGGCTCGATATACAAACCGCCGCTCTCCTGGCGCGCCGCGGCGCCGCCGGCCAGCAGCCGCGCGCCGGCCGACTTGCCCTCTTCGATGTAGCCGAGCACGGTCTTCATCTGGGTCTGGTCGACGATCGCCCCCATCACCGTCTCCTCGTCGAGCGGATCGCCGGGAGCGTGGCGCGGGATCAGCTTGAGCGCCTTGTCCAGGAAAGCCTCGCGAATCGATTCCTCGACGAACAGGCGCGAGGGCGCATTGCAGCTCTCGCCCTGGTTGAAATAGATCGAGCCGATCGCGCTTTCGACGGCGGCATCCAGGTCCGGGCAGTCGGCGCAGACGATGTTGGCCGACTTGCCGCCCAACTCGGTCCAGGCGCGCTTCAGGTTCGACTGGCCCGCCATCTGCAGGATCTGCTTGCCCACGCGGGTGGAGCCGGTGAAGCCGATGCAATCGACATCCATGTGCAGCGCCAGCGCCTTGCCGGCTTCGTCGCCGTAGCCGGGCAATACGTTGAACACGCCCGCCGGCACCCCCGCCTCCAGCGCCAGCTCGGACAGCCGCAGCGACGACAGCGGCGCCTTCTCGGACGGCTTGAGCACCACGCTGTTGCCGGCCGCCAGGGCCGGGCCGATCTTCCAGGCCGCCATCAGCATCGGGTAGTTCCAGGGGATCACGGCCGCCACCACGCCCACCGGCTCGCGCTGAATCAGTGCCAGGCTGTCCTCGGAGGTAGGCGCCACCTGGTCGTAGATCTTGTCGGTCGCCTCGCCGTACCAGCGGATGCAGTTCTGGGCCAGCTGCACGTCGACGCTGCGGCTGTAGCGGATCGGCTTGCCCATGTCCATGGTTTCCAGCAGGGCCAGTTCGTCGCGGTGCGCCAGCATCAGGTCGGCGAAGCGGATCAGGATGCGCTTGCGCTCGGCCGGGGGCTTGCCGGCCCAGCGCCGGTCCTCGAAGGCGCGGCGCGCCGCCGTCACGGCCAGGTCGACGTCGAGCACGTCGCAGCGGGCCACCTCGGCCAGCTTGCGGCCATCCACCGGCGACAGGGAATCGAAGCACAGGCCGGAGCGCGCATCCACGCGCCAGCCGTCGATGAAAGCGCGGCCGTCGGCGTTCAGCGCCGCGGCTCGTTCATGCCAGGTTGTTGTTGTCATTTCACTCATCCTTCCAGTAAACGCAACTGCGGAGCAACATCCATGGACAAATCCGGGGATAGTTGATCCAATCGCCAGGTTCTGCCTTTATAATCGCGGATTTTCCGCCCGATAATATTTTGTCCCTCGGAGCACACACCGCATGAACACCACTTTGATCACATTTGTCGTGCTCTACCTCTTGGGTACCTTGGCGCTCGGGATGTGGGCGGGTACACGGATCAAGAATACCAGCGACTTCGCCGTCGCGGGCCGCAGCCTGCCGCTGGTGATGGTCATTACCACCACTTTCGCCACCTGGTTCGGCGCCGAGACCGTGATGGGCGTGCCGGCCAAGTTCGTCCAGGGCGGCCTGAACGCCGTGATCGAAGACCCCTTCGGCGCCGGCACCTGCCTGATCCTGGTCGGCCTGTTCTTCGCCACCAAGCTGTACAAACTCAATCTGCTGACCATCGGCGACTACTACCGCCAGCGCTACGGCAAGGGCATCGAGATCTTCTGCTCGCTGGCCATCATCCTCAGCTACCTGGGCTGGGTGGCGGCGCAGATCACCGCGCTGGGCCTGGTATTCTCGGTGCTGACCAATGGCGCCATGGCGCCGGCCACCGGCATGCTGATCGGTACCCTGGCGGTGCTGGTGTATGTGGTTGTGGGCGGCTTCCTGGCGGTGGCGATCACCGACTTCATCCAGATGATCGTGCTGATCGTCGGCATGAGCATCATCGCCTTCTTCGCGGCCGACCTGGCCGGCGGTTCGGACAAGGTGCTGGCGATGGCGCAGCAGGCCGACCTGTGGCGCGTGCTGCCGGAGCCGAGCTTCACCGACGTCGTGTTCTTCATCGGCGCGGCCATCACCATGATGTTCGGCTCGATCCCGCAGCAGGACGTGTTCCAGCGCGTGATGTCGGCCAAGGACGCCCCGACCGCGCGCACCGGCGCCGTGATCGGCGGCGCCAGCTACATCCTGTTCGCCTTCGTGCCGATGTTCATCGTGGCAGCGGCCGTGGTGGTGATGGGCGGCTCGGCGATGGACATCGCCAAGAACGACTACCAGCGCCTGCTGCCGACCTTCATCATGACCAAAATGCCGCTGGTGATGCAGATCCTGTTCTTCGGCGCGCTGCTGTCGGCGATCAAGAGCACTTCGTCCGCCACCCTGCTGGCGCCGTCGACCAGCTTCGTGGAGAACATCCTCAAGCACCTGCGTCCGGGCATGAGCGACAAGCAGCTGCTGCTGGCGATGCGCATCAGCGTGGTGGTGTTCGCCGCGGTGGTGCTGACCTATGCGATCGCGATGGAAGGCACCTCGATCTATGAGCTGGTGTCGAGCGCTTACCAGGTGACGCTCGTGGGCGCCTTCGTGCCGCTGGTGATGGGGCTGTACTGGAAGCGGGCGACGACCCAGGGGGCGATCCTGTCGATCGGCGCGGGCATTATCGTGTGGGTGCTGTTCTTCCCGCAGCTCACCACCTGGGGCGAGCATTTCCCGGGGCAGCTGGCGGGGCTGATTGCGGCTTTTATCGGCATGTTCGTGGGCTCGCTGGCGCCGCAGGTGTTCAAGAATCATTGTGAGCCGAAGCTTGTGGCGGTTTGAAATCGGGTTCGCTACGCTCTAGGGCGTGACGGGTCTTTTACTAACTTGGGTTCCCGCCTTCGCGGGAACCCAAGTTTCTTTGAGCAGCGAGAAACGCTACTCGATCCACCCATTCTTCCTCACCTCATCGTAGGTCAGATCCAGGCAATACCTGATCTTCTCCACCATCTCATCGATCTCCGCGACGGTGATCGACAAGGGCGGCGCCACGATCATCCGATCCCCCACCGCGCGCATGATGACGCCATTGTCGAACATGAACCCGCGGCACAGCATCCCCACCGCGCTCAATGGCGGAAACGCCTCGCACTCATGCACCGTGTCGCCCTTGCGCTTGACGAGATTGAGCCCCGCCGCCAGCCCGCAGGTCTCCGCGTTTCCCACCAGCGGATGAGAGGTCAGGGAAGCAAACCGCGCCTTGAGATGAGGCCCCGTCTCCAGCGCCACCTTCTCCACCAGTTTCTCTTCGATCAGGATGCGCAGGTTCTCCAGCGCCGCCGCGCAGGCCACCGGATGGCCCGAATAGGTGAAGCCGTGGTTGAAGTCCCCGCCCTTTTCGATCAGGGTATGCGCCACCCGGCTGCCGACCAGCACCCCGCCTAAAGGCACATAGCCCGAGGTGACGCCCTTGGCGAAGGCGATCAGGTCCGGCTTGGCCTGCATCAGCTCGCAGCCGAACCAGGTGCCCAGCCGGCCGAAGCCGCAAATCACCTCGTCCGACACCAGCAAGATGTCGTACTTCTCGCAGATGCGCTGGATCTCCGGCCAGTAGGTCGCCGGCGGAATGATCACGCCGCCCGCGCCCTGCACCGGCTCGCCGATGAAGGCGGCCACCTTGTCCGCCCCCAGCTCGAGGATCTTGTCCTCCAGCCAGCTGGCCGCCACGAGGCCGAAACCCGCTTCGCTCATGCCTTGTCCGTGCGCGGCGTAGCTGGGCTGCTCGATGTGGACGATGCCCGGAATCGGCAGTCCGCCCTGCGCATGCATGGCCGCCATGCCGCCCAGCGAGGCGCCGGCCATGGTGCTGCCGTGGTAGGCGTTGCGGCGGCTGATGATGACCTGGCGCTCGGGCTGGTTCATCAGCTGCCAGTAGCGTCGCACCATGCGCACGATGGTGTCGTTGGCTTCCGAACCGGAGGTCGTGAAGAAGGCGTGCTGGAAGCCCGGCGGCGCCAGGCTGGCCAGCAGCGCGGCCAGCTTCACGGCGGGCACGTTGGTGGTGTTGAAGAAGCTGTTGTAGAAAGGCAGGGCCAGCATCTGCGCATGCACCGCCTCGGCGATGCTCGCGCGGCCGTAGCCGGCGTTCACGCACCACAGGCCGGCCATGCCGTCGATGATTTTCTTGCCTTCCGAATCCCAGAGGTAGACCCCTTCGCCGCGCACGATCACGCGCGCGCCCCGCTCACGCAGGGCGGCGTGGTCGGTGAAGGGATGCAGGAAATGCGCCGCGTCGAGCTGCTGCAGCGCGGCCGTATCGAAGCTGTCCGTGTAGGTGTCCGCTGCGCTCGTGCGCACCGGGGATGCTGCCGTAAGCTTGGCTGTCATGATCGACTCCCATCATCGTGAAGGTTTCCGTATCAGACATGCAGCAGCAGGTGCTCGCGCTCCCACGGGCTGATGACGCGCATGAATTCCTGGTGCTCCAGGTCCTTCACCGCCGAATAGACGTCGATGAAGCGCTCGCCCAGGATCTCGCGCAATCGCTCCTCGCGGCGCAGCAGGGTGATCGCTTCGGACAGGCCCTGGGGCAGCTCGACCGCCATGTCGTAGGCGCTGCCTTCGACCATCGGCAAAGGATCGAGCTGCTCGGTCATGCCCAGGTAGCCGCAGGCCAGGGTCACGGCCAGCGCCAGGTAGGGATTGGCGTCGGCGCCGATCACGCGGTTCTCCACGCGGCGGTCCTGGGCGCCCGACACCGGAACGCGGAAGCCCACGGTGCGGTTGTCCATGCCCCATTGCAGGTTGATCGGCGCGGCCGTGTGGCGCACGATGCGGCGGTAGGAATTCACGTAAGGGGCGACGATCGCCATCGCCGACGGCATATAGCGCTGCAGGCCGCCGATGTACTGCTGGAACAGCTTCGAGGCCGTGCCGTCCTCGTTGCTGAAGATGTTGCGTCCGGTTTTCGCATCCACCACGCTCTGGTGCACGTGCATGGCCGAACCGGGTTCGCCTTCCATCGGCTTGGCCATGAAGGTGGCGTACATGTCGTGCTTGAGCGCGGCCTCGCGCAGGGTGCGCTTGAAGTAGAATACCTTGTCCGCCAGGCCGAGCGGGTCGCCGTGCAGGAAGTTGATTTCCATCTGGCCGGCGCCGATCTCGTGGATCAGGGTGTCGACGTCGAGGTTCATCATCTCGCAGTAGTCGTAGATGTCCTCGAACAGCGGATCGAACTCGTTGACGGCGTCGATGCTGTAGACCTGGCGGCTGGTCTCGGCGCGGCCGCTGCGGCCGACCGGCGCGGCCAGCGGCAGGTCCGGGTCGATGTTCTTGGCGGTCAGGTAGAACTCGAGTTCCGGTGCGACCATCGGCTTCCAGCCGCGCTCCGCGTAGAGCTTGAGCACGCGGCGCAGCACGCTGCGCGGAGCGAAGTCGACCAGGCTGCCGTCGGCGAAGTAGCAGTCGTGGATCACCTGCGCGGTCGGGTCCACCGCCCACGGCACCGTGGTGATGGTGGTGGGGTCGGCCTTGAGGATCATGTCGCGGTCGGTGGCGGCGATGGCGCGGTTGTAGGCGTCGTCGCGCTCCGGGGTGTTGCCGGTGACGGTCATGCCCAGCACCACTTCAGGGATGCGCATGCCGCGGTCTTCGGTGAACTTCACGCGCGGCAGGATCTTGCCGCGCGCAACGCCGGTCAGGTCGGGGACCAGGCATTCGATTTCGGTGACTCGCTTCGCATTGAGCCACTCTTCCATGTCGGTATAGCTGAAATTTTCGCGGATTGCCATGTTTGCCTCACTGTCTTTTCCAATGCGGGCACGCAGGCGAAGGTGCGAGCACATACGCCGCGCGCAGGGATACGGCAGGCAGGGAAGCTAGGGAACTGCGGTCGCCCACTTGCGGGCGGCAGCCCTTGGTTCGTGAAACCTCATCCGCGGCTCCGTTGCTGTTCCAGGCGCTGTTCACGATACATGCGGCAGGCTTCGCCGAACGCGCCGAACATCTTCATCGAATACGGGTTGTGCTGGATGCGCCACTCGGGGTGCCACTGGACCGCCAGGGTAAAGCCCGGCGAATCCGCCACCGTGAAGGCTTCGACCAGGCCGTCCTCGGCCACCGCCTCCACCGTCAGGCAGGGCGCGATCGAATTCACGCCCTGGCCGTGCAGCGAGTTCACGGGAATCTCGTCCACGCCCAGGATCTCGCGCAGCATGCCGCCTTCGCACAGCTTGACGTTGTGGGCGTCGCCGTACTGTTCGTCCATGCCCAGCTCCGGGTTTTCGCGGTGGTCGAACTTGCCGGGCACCGCCTGCACCGCCTGGTGCAGGCTGCCGCCGAGGGCCACGTTCATCTCCTGGAAGCCGCGGCAGATCGCGATGATCGGCACGCCGCGCTTCACCGCTTCGCGGATCAGCGGCAAGGTGGTCTGGTCGCGCGCCGGGTCTTGCGGCAGCGAGGGATCGAGCACCTCTTCCGAGTAATAGCTGGGATGAACATTGGAGGCCGAACCGGTCAGCATGATGCCGTCGATCAGCGAAAACATGGTCTCCAGATCCAGCGACGCGCCAAGCGACGGCAGGATCATGGGGGCGCAATCGGCGCCGAGAACGACGGCGTCGACATACTTGTGCTGGGCGGCGTGGTACGGATGTTCGCCGAAATCACGCGTGCACGCTGGAACGATGACGAGGGGGCGCATGGTCTCTACCTTGTGGTGAAGCGCACGAGTCCATCATACGAGCATTTGGGCCCGAACGCGAGGTGCTGTTGAGCCAGATCAACAAACCGCGGAATGGGTGCTTCTCTGCCGATCTGCCGTGGAACTTCGTTCCAATAACAAAAGCTTAACGGTAACTCGACCGGGGTGCCAACACGGTTAGGCAGGGCAATGCGTGGAATAGTCGTAGGGTGGACGGGTCCCCCGTCCACGCGGTGATAGTTGGAAGCAAGATCATCCGGCACGAATCCGGAGCCTGCGTCTATCACCGCGTGGACGGCGGAGCCGTCCACCCTACAGTGTCCTGGCGGTATTATTTCCGCAGTTTCGCCAGCGCCGCTTCCAGCACGGTATCGCGGCCGCGGCGCAGGTCGGCCAGGGTCTGCTTCACCGCCACGGTGGGCTGGATGCCCTTGCCCACCCAGCGCGTGCCGTCCGGATAGGTGTCGGCCTTGGTGCAGATGCGCGCCGTGCCGCCACCCGGCAGGGAGACGAACAGCGGCTGGCCCGTGCTGCCGCCGGTCGCTTCGCCGACGATCGTGCCGCGCTTCATCGCGTCGAAGGCCACTGCGAAATCCTCGGCCGCCGAATAGGTGGCGCCGGAAGTCAGCACCACCACCGGGCCGGTGAAATGGCGCTTGCCGTCCGGCTCCCAGTTGTTGGCCGGCTTCTCGAAGTCCGGCATCGGCTTCTTCCAGGCGCGGTAGCTGGGCAGGTACTGGCGGGTCGACCAGGCGCTGGTGGCGAAGGGCTTGTCCACCAGGGTGGCGAGCACGCGGTAGCCGACGGACGAATTGCCGCCGCCGTTGTTGCGCACATCGATCACCAGCGCCGAGGCCTTGGCGATGCGCTCGAAGGCCGCCATGTAAGCATCCGCGGCGCGGTCGTCGCCGAAGCTGTTCAGCGCCACATAGGCCACGTTCCCCGGCAGCATGCGCAGCTCGAAAGGCTCGCGTCCATACGCCGCCTTGATGAAAGTCTCGATCTCCACGCGCGGCGTCTCCAGGTCGAAACTCTTGCCGGCGGCGGTGCGGAAGCTCACGCGCGGGACGTCCTTCAAGGCTCCCGCCAGGAAGTTGAAGCCGTAGGCGCGGCGTTCCATGTCTTGCGGGGTGGAGGCGCTGATGACGGGGACCAGTTCGCGCTGCGCATAGGCCAGCGAGGGCTCGCCGTTCACCGCGACCACTTCGACGCCGGGCCGGACACCCTTGGCTGCCAGGGCCGGATCGAAGACCTCGCGCACCAGTACCTTGCCTTCGATGAGGTAGGTCGTGAACATCGGGCGCGCCATCGTCAGCTTGCGCAGTTCCGGCCCCGGGTAGACATTGGTGTGACCGTCCTGCAGCCTGGCGCACAGCTCGGACAACACGCGATAGTACTCAAGCGTCGAGGTGGTGGCGCGCACCTTGGGAATGGTCTCGAGGTAGAGGCGGTCCCAGTCCAGTTCCTTGAGCTTGTCGACATAAACGAAGTTGTACTTCACCTCGGACCAGAACTTGGCCAGGCCGGCCAGTTTCTCGTCCTCGCTCAGGTTCTCGCGGTAAGGCGTGGCCAGGGCGGGGGAATCGAACAGCCTGGCATCGAGTTCCTCCCGGGGCGTGGCGCCCTGGGCGAAAGCGCTGCCGCCCAGGGCAGCGAGGATAGTGACCAGGATGATGCGGGATCTCATGCGGTGCTCCATGCTTGTTGGTGTGATCGTTATTCTACGAACGGCGAATGCGGCGCGCGCGCGGCATGCGACAGGCGGTCAATTTTGCGGAACAGGCTGCATGTTTTGCACTACCATGGGATGACCCGACGGCAACCCATCCCTTCCCACCACTGTCCCCGCCCATGAAAAAGACCCTGTTGACCACCCTGCTCTGCGCCTCGATCTTCACGTCCGCTTCCGCATCCGAGCTCGCCAAGGCCATCTCCGGCGACTACGACAAGCACCTTGGCGCGCTGTTCGACCATTTTCACCGCAATCCGGAACTCTCATTCCTGGAAGTGAAGACCGCCGCGCGCCTGGCTCAGGAATTGCGCGCGGCCGGTTTCGAGGTCACCGAGAAAGTCGGCGGGACCGGCGTGGTGGCGATCCTGAAGAACGGCCGCGGCCCGCTGGTGATGATGCGCGCCGACATGGACGGCTTGCCGATGCAGGAGAAGTCCGGCCTGCCGAACGCCTCCACCGCCAGGCAGAAGGACATGGAGGGGAACGTGGTGCCGGTCGCGCACTCCTGCGGGCACGACGTGCACATGACCAGCCTGGTGGGCACGGCGCGCCGCATGGCGGCCGAAAAGGACAAGTGGTCCGGCACCCTGATGCTGATCGGCCAGCCGGCCGAGGAGCGCATCGGCGGTGCGCTGGCGATGATGCAGGACGGCCTGTACAAGCGCTTCGGCAAGCCCGACTACGCGCTCGGCTTCCACGTCAAGGCCGACATGGCGAGCGGCAAGGTGCTCGCCTCGGAAGTCTCGCCCTATTCCGGCGCCGACACGGTCGAGATCCTGATCAAGGGCGTGGGCGCGCACGGCGCCAGCCCGCACCGCGGCAAGGACCCGATCGTGCTCGGCTCGATGATCGTGGTCGGCCTGCAGACCATCGTCAGCCGCGAACTGAGCCCGCGCGAACCCGGCCTGATCACGGTCGGTTCCTTCCACGGCGGCACCAAGGCCAACATCATCGGCGACAACGCCAGGCTCCAGCTGACCGTGCGCAGCGAAAGCGCGGCCACGCGCAAGCTGCTGCTCGACGCGATCAAGCGCATGGCCGAGAACACGGCGCGCGCCGCCGGCATGGCGGAGAACGAGCTGCCGGAAGTGAAGCTGGTCGACCATCCGACCCCGCCGGTGCTCAACAACGCCGACCTGGTGCGCCGACTGAGCGCGGCCTGGAAGCGCGACATCGGTCCGGACGCCATCGGCGACGAGGAATTCCGCGAGGGGATGGGGTCGGAAGACTTCCCCCAGTTCGTCACCGATCCGTACATCCCGAGCGTCTACTTCACGGTCGGCGGCACCGCGCCGGAAGACATCGCCGCGGCCAAGGCGGGCAAGCTGAAGCTGCCGAGCCACCACAGCCCGCTGTTCAAGGTCTTGCCGGGCCCCAGCGTGAAGACGGGCGTCGAGGCCACCGTGGTGGCGCTGCAGGACCTGATGCGCAAGTAGCACGCAGGGGCCTCGCGGCGCGTGTTGTCGAAAAGGTCTACCATGATGGATTCCTGACGAAGCCACACGCACGAGGAACTCCATGCTGAACCTGAAAGATCCTTCCCTGCTGCGCCAGCAGGCCTATATCGATGGCGCCTGGGTCGGCGCCGACAATGGCGCCACCTTCCCGGTCGTGAACCCCGCCACCGGCGAGCAGCTCGGCACCGTGCCGCACATGGGCGCGGGCGAGACCCGCCGCGCCATCGAGGCCGCCAATGCCGCCTGGCCGGCGTGGCGCAAGAAGACCGCCAAGGAACGCGCTGCCATCCTGCGCGCCTGGTCCGACCTGATGCTGGCCAATGCCGACGACCTGGCGCTCCTGATGACGGCCGAACAGGGCAAGCCGCTGGCGGAGGCCAAGGGCGAAGTCACCTACGCCGCTTCCTTCTTCGAGTGGTTCGGCGAAGAGGCCAAGCGCATCGCCGGCGAGACCCTTGCTTCGCCCTGGCCGGACCGCCGCATCGTCGTGACCAAGGAGCCGATCGGCGTATGCGCCGCGATCACGCCCTGGAACTTCCCGGCCGCGATGATCACCCGCAAGGTCGGCCCGGCGCTGGCGGCCGGCTGCCCCATCGTGCTGAAGCCCGCCGAACTGACGCCCTATTCCGCGCTGGCCCTGGCCGTGCTGGCCGAGCGCGCCGGCGTGCCGAAAGGCGTGTTCAGCGTCGTGATCGGCGAAGCAAAGGCCATCGGCGGCGAGATGACGGCCAACCCGCTGGTGCGCAAACTGAGTTTCACCGGCTCGACCGCCGTCGGCCGCCTGCTGATGGAGCAGTGCGCGCCGACGATCAAGAAGCTTTCGCTGGAACTGGGCGGCAACGCCTCCTTCATCGTCTTCGACGACGCCGACATCGACGCGGCGGTCGAAGGCGCGATCGCCTCCAAGTACCGCAACGCCGGCCAGACCTGCGTGTGCGCCAACCGCATCTACGTGCAGGACGGCGTGTACGACGAATTCGCGCGCAAGCTGGTGGCGGCCGTGGGCAAGCTCAAGGTCGGCAACGGCGTCGAGGAGGGCGTCAACCAGGGCCCGCTGATCGAGGAAAAGGCGGTGCGCAAGGTCGAGCAGCACATCGAGGATGCGCTCGGCAAAGGGGCGAAGCTGCTGGCGGGCGGCAAGCGCCACGCGCTGGGGCACAGCTTCTTCCAGCCGACCGTGCTGACCGAGGTCACCTCGGACATGCTGGTCGCCAGCGAGGAAACCTTCGGGCCGGTGGCGCCGCTGTTCCGCTTCAAGACGGAAGAAGATGTGATCGCGCTGGCCAATGCCACCGAGTTCGGGCTGGCGTCCTACTTCTACGCGCGCGACATCGGGCGCGTGTGGCGCGTGGCCGAGGCGATCGAAACGGGGATGGTGGGGGTGAATACCGGGCTGATCTCGACCGAGGTGGCGCCGTTTGGCGGGGTCAAGCAGTCGGGGCTGGGGCGGGAAGGGTCGACCTATGGGATGGACGATTACCTGATCGTGAAGTATATCTGCATGGGTGGCGTATAACCCTTAGCCAGCACCCTCAACCCGCCGTTCCGGCGAAGGCCGGAACCCAAGTTTGCTCGTGCTGCCGCTAGCGTTAAATGTAAGTGGTACGCAACGAGCTTAGGTTCCGGCCTGCGCCGGAACGACGGTCTTGAGGGTGCGGGTAAAACACACGCGCGCTCTGCTTACGTTTACTTCTTGTACTCGTAATACTTCCTCGCATCCCCCCTCACCTGCTCGGCGGGATACTTCTCGCGATTCAGCACCATCTTTTCCTGCACCGCCGCGAACAGGTCGACATCGAGCTTGTCGGCGATGCGCACCAGGTAGACCAGCACATCGGCCATCTCGTGCTTCACCTCGGCCAGTTTCTCCTGCCCCAGCTCCTCAAGACGCCCATGCTGGAGCCACTGGAAATGCTCCAGCAGCTCGGCCGCCTCCACCGTCAGGGCGGAAGCCAGGTTCTTGGGCGTATGGAACTGGTCCCAGTCGCGCTCGTCCACGAACTCGCGCACGAGAGCGCGCAACTGATGCAGCTCGCTCACGCCGCGTCCTTCTCCACGTAGCCGTTCAGCACGCGCTCGAGCTTCGGCGCGATTTCTTCCTGGCTGCTGATGGTGATGCCCAGGTCGCGCAGCAGGCCGTCATGCACGCCGTAGACCCAGCTGTGGATGGTCAGCGGCTGGCCGCGGTCCCAGGCGTCGCGCACGATCGTGGTCTGGGCCACGTTGATCACCTGCTCGGCCACGTTCAGCTCCACCAGGCGGTTGGTCGCGGCGCGGCCGGTGACGGCGCCCAGGTACTTGCCGTGCTTCTCGCGCACGTCGCGCACATGGCCCAGCCAGTTGTCGGCCAGGCCCACGCGGCCGCCGGTCAGCGCGGCATGCACGCCCGAGCAGCCGTAGTGGCCGCAGATGATGACGTGCTTCACCTTCAGCACGTCGATCGCGAACTGCAGCACGCTCAAGCAGTTCAGGTCCGAGTGCACCACCACGTTGGCGATGTTGCGGTGGACGAAGAGCTCGCCCGGCGCCATGCCCAGCAGTTCATTGGCCGGCACGCGGCTGTCGGAACAGCCGATCCACAGGTATTCCGGGGCCTGCTGCTCGGACAGCGCCTTGAAGAAGTTCGGGTCCTCGGCCACCATCGAGGCAGCCCAGGCGCGGTTGCGCGCGAACAGGTCTTCGGCGGTCACGCCCTTGCTCTTGTTTTCCATCTTCGCTCCTTGTCGTGTGTTGCCGTCCCGTAGGGACGCGGCCGGGCCGTGGCTCGCCACGCCGGCTCTAGAATAATTCTTCGGAAAATACACGAAGTGTAACAGTGTTGAACTGTTGCCATCCATAGGGCCGAAAAAAACGCCGAGGGCTCGCGCCGCTCAGCGTTTTCCAGTGCAGGACCTGCTTACTCAAAGAAGTCCTTGACCTTGTCCATCCAGCCCTTGCTCTGCGGGCTATGCTTCGCGCCGCCCTCGTTGGTGAGGCGGTCGAATTCGCGCAGCAGGTCCTTCTGTTTGTCGGTCAGCTTGACCGGGGTCTCGACCACCACGTGGCAGAACAGGTCGCCCGTGTAGCCCGAACGCACGCCCTTGATGCCCTTGCCTTTCAGGCGGAAGGTCTTGCCGGTCTGGGTGCCTTCGGGCACCGTGAACGAGACCTTGCCGGTCAGGGTCGGCACCTCGATCTCGCCGCCCAGGGCGGCCTTCGAGAACGAGATCGGCATCTCGCAGTGCAGGTCGTCGCCTTCGCGCTGGAACACCTGGTGCGGCTTGATGTGGATCTCCACGTACAGGTCGCCCGGCGGCCCGCCGTTGGTGCCCGGTTCGCCGTTGCCCGAGGAGCGGATGCGCATGCCGTTGTCGATACCGGCCGGGATCTTCACTTCCAGGGTCTTGTTGCGCTTGATGCGTCCGGCGCCGGCGCAGGCCGCGCAGGGTTCCGGGATGATCTTGCCGCTGCCGTGGCACTTCGGGCAGGTCTGCTGGATGCTGAAGAAGCCCTGCTGCATGCGCACCTGGCCGTGGCCGGCGCAGGTCGAGCAGGTGACGGGCTGGGTGCCCGGCTTGGCGCCGCTGCCGTGGCAGGTGTCGCACTTGTCCCAGCTCGGCACGCGGATGGTGGTGTCGAAGCCGTGCGCCGCCTGTTCCAGCGTGATCTCGAGGTTGTAGCGCAAATCGGCGCCGCGGTAGACCTGCGGACCCGCGCTGCGGCCGCGGCCGCCACCGAAGATGTCGCCGAAGATGTCGCCGAACGCGTCGCCGAAGCCGCCCGCGCCGAAACCTCCGCCCATGCCGCTGTTCGGATCCACGCCGGCATGACCGAAGCGGTCGTAAGCCTCGCGTTTCTCCGCGTTGGTCAGCATCTCATAGGCTTCCTTCACCTCCTTGAACTTCTCCTCCGCTTCCTTGTTGTCAGGATTGCGGTCGGGGTGGTACTTCATCGCCAGCTTGCGATAAGCCTTCTTGATGTCGTCTTCCGACGCAGTCTTGGCGACCCCGAGGATCTCGTAAAAATCACGCTTTGCCATTGTCGGCACCTTGCTGTTTATCTAAAACGGAACGATCTATGCAAAAAAACCGAGCCGGGAACCATGTGGTCATCGGCTCGGTCCCGTACGGAACGGGGCGAGAGCCCCGTCCGCTGGTCTTACTTGGCGTCCTTCACTTCCTTGAAGTCGGCATCGACCACGTCGTCGTCCTGCTTGGCCGACGATTCGCCGCCAGGCTGCTGGCCGCCGGCCGCGCCCTGGGCGCCTGCCTGCTGCGCCTGCATGTCGGCGTACATCTTCTCGCCGAGCTTCTGGGCCGCGGTCGACAGGGCTGCGGTCTTGGCGTCGATGTCCGCCTTGTCGCCGCTCTTGATCGCGCCTTCCAGGTCGGCGATCGCCGCTTCGATCTTTTCCTTCTCGCCGGCTTCCAGCTTGTCGCCGTATTCGGTCAGGGACTTCTTGGTCGAGTGGACCAGCGCGTCGCCCTGGTTGCGGGCTTCGGCCATTTCCTTGACCTTCTTGTCCTCTTCCGCGTTCAGTTCGGCGTCCTTCACCATCTTCTGGATTTCTTCTTCCGACAGGCCCGAGTTGGCCTTGATGGTGATCTTGTTTTCCTTGCCGGTGGCCTTGTCCTTCGCGCCCACGTGCAGGATGCCGTTGGCGTCGATGTCGAAGGTCACTTCGATCTGCGGGGTGCCGCGCGGCGCCGGCGGGATGCCTTCGAGGTTGAATTCGCCCAGGCCCTTGTTGCCCGCTGCGATTTCACGCTCGCCCTGGTAGACCTTGATGGTCACGGCCGGCTGGTTGTCGTCGGCGGTCGAGAACACCTGCGAGAACTTGGTCGGGATCGTGGTGTTCTTGTGGATCATCTTGGTCATCACGCCGCCCAGGGTTTCGATGCCCAGCGACAGCGGGGTCACGTCCAGCAGCAGCAGGTCCTTGCGCTCGCCCGACAGGACCGAGCCCTGGATCGCGGCGCCGACAGCGACGGCTTCGTCCGGGTTGACGTCCTTGCGCGGGTCCTTGCCGAAGAACTCCTTGACCTTCTCCTGCACCTTCGGCATGCGGGTCATGCCGCCGACCAGGATGATGTCGTCGATGTCCGAGACCTTGACGCCCGCATCCTTGATCGCGATGCGGCACGGCTCGATGGTCTTGGCGATCAGTTCCTCGACCAGGGCTTCCAGCTTGGCGCGGGTGATCTTCAGGTTCAGGTGGACCGGCGCGCCGTTCGCCATGGCGATGTACGGCTCGTTGATCTCGGTCTGCTGCGAGGACGACAGCTCGATCTTGGCGCGCTCGGCCGAGGCCTTGATGCGCTGCAGGGCGATCGGGTCCTTGGACAGGTCGAGGCCGTTGATCTTCTTGAACTCGTCGATGATGTAGTCGATGATGCGCTGGTCGAAGTCTTCGCCGCCCAGGAAGGTGTCGCCGTTGGTCGACAGCACTTCGAACTGCTTCTCGCCTTCGACGTCGGCGATCTCGATGATCGACACGTCGAAGGTGCCGCCGCCGAGGTCATACACGGCGATCTTGCGGTCGCCCTTGTCGGTCTTGTCCAGGCCGAAAGCCAGCGCGGCCGCGGTCGGCTCGTTGATGATGCGCTTGACGTCCAGGCCCGCGATGCGGCCGGCGTCCTTGGTCGCCTGGCGCTGCGAGTCGTTGAAGTAAGCCGGCACGGTGATCACGGCTTCGGTGACTTCTTCGCCCAGGTAGTCCTCGGCGGTCTTCTTCATCTTGCGCAGCACTTCCGCCGAGATCTGCGGCGGCGCCAGCTTCTTGTCGCGCACGCCGACCCATGCGTCGCCGTTATCGGCTTGCATGATCTGGTAAGGCATCAGCGCGATGTCTTTCTGGACTTCCTTTTCCTGGAACTTGCGGCCGATCAGGCGCTTCACCGCGAACAGGGTGTTCTTCGGGTTGGTGACAGCCTGGCGTTTCGCCGGCGCGCCCACGAGGATTTCACCATCTTCCTGATAGGCGATGATCGAAGGAGTAGTGCGCGCGCCTTCGGCGTTCTCAATCACCTTCGGCTGGCCGTTTTCCATGATCGCGACGCAGGAGTTGGTGGTTCCCAGGTCGATACCAATGATTCTGCCCATGATGTATTCCTTTTATATTTGGATGATTTCGGATGAATTCAATATTGGGAAAAAGCGCGTGCTTTCAAGTGGTTAACTCGCTGCACGCTGCGTTTTTTCCTTATTTCGCGCTTATTTCGGTGCTGCTGCGGTGACGATGGCGGGACGCAGCAGGCGGTCGGCGATCATGTAGCCTTTCTGCAGCACTGCAACCACGGTATTCGCTTCCTGCTCCGACGGCACCACGGCCACGGCCTGGTGCTTGTTCGGGTCGAGCTTTTCGCCCGGCTGCGGCATGACTTCGATCAGGCGGTTCTTCTCGAAGGCCGCGGTGAGCTGCTTGAGGGTCATCTCGACGCCTTCGCGGATCGCTTCCACGGTCTGGGTCTCGACCTTCAGCGCCATTTCCAGGCTGTCGCGCACCGGCACCATGGCCTCGGCGAAGCTTTCGATGGCAAATTTATGCGCTTTGCTCACATCTTCCTGGGCGCGGCGGCGGATGTTTTCCGCGTCGGCCTTGGCGCGCATGAAGGCGTCGTGCATCTCGGCCAGCTTGGCTTCGGTCGCGCTCAGCTGTTCTTCGAGGCCCGGCTCGCCCGGTGCGGCAGCAGCGGCCTGGGGAGCGGCAGCCTCGGCTGCAGGCGCCTCGGCTTCCGGCTGGTTCGTCACCTCTTTGTTTTCTTGGTCTTGCATCGAAAAAACTCCTAGAATCAAGGACTTGGCTGAGACAGGAAAGCTTCCTGCTTGAATGTACAGGCCCCCAGATGGGGCGATCTCCTACAATTTCAAGGGGAATTGAGGAAATGTCATGGTCCGGCAGGCCCGCTCCAGACGATCAGTCCACTTCAGATAACAATTGTTACAGTATTTACTATTTCCGTGATTCATTTCCCAACGAGAAGTTATAAGCTTCTCGACAAGCTTGCCACTGTCGAGGCAAGCGATCCGGGAGCAGACATCATGCGATTACACCTGATCAGCAGCGCCGTCGTGCTGTACACCCTGGCGGTGATGGCCTGGCTGTGCTACGTCGGCATCGGCGCGACGCCCTGACAAACCGGCCATTTTAGCAGAACGGCTACCCTGTCCGCCTAAGCGCCGAGCTGGGCCGCGTGCTGGGCGCCGACCTGGGCGTCGCGCCGCTGGCTGGCGCTCTGGGCCGGGGTGAGGATGGTCGGCCAGCCGATCAGGTGCTGTTCGGCGATCTCGGCCAGGCCCTTGATCCAGGCCGGCGAGGTGTTGAGGCAGGGGATGTAGTGGTAATCCTTGCCGCCCGCGGCCTCGAAATCGTGGCGCACTTCCATGTTGATTTCTTCCAGCGTCTCCAGGCAGTCGCTGGTGAAGCCCGGGCAGATCACGTCGATGCGTTCGACGCCTTCGCGCGCCAGCTGCTGCACGGTGGGGGCGGTATAGGGCTGCAGCCATTCGGCCTTGCCGAAGCGCGACTGGAACGTCACCAGATAGTCTTCCGGCCCGATGCCCAGGGCCTCGGCCAGCAGGCGCGCGGTCTTCTGGCATTCGCAGAAATACGGGTCGCCCAGCAGCAGGGTGCGCTTGGGCACGCCATGGAAACTCATCACCAGCTTCTGGCCGCGGCCGTGGTTGTCCCAGTGGCCCTGCACGCTCTCGGCCAGGGCGTTGATATAGCCTTCGTGGTCGTGGTAGTGCTTCACCAGGCGCAGCTCGGGCACGTTGCGCACGCGCGCATAGTGCTGGTAGACGGCGTCCCAGATCGAGGCCGTGGTGGTGCCGGAATACTGGGGGTAGGCGGGCAGGACCACGATGCGGTCGCAGCCCTCTTCCTTGAGGCGATCGAGCACCTCATTGACCGACGGCGAGCCATAGCGCATCGCCATCGCCACCTTCACGCCCTCGTGGCCGCGTTCCTTCAGCATGTCCTGCAGCAGCGCCGCCTGCTTCGCGGTGTGGACCTTCAGGGGCGAACCCTCGCGGGTCCAGATGGTGCGGTACTTGGCGGCCGATTTGCCGGAGCGGATAGGCAGGATGAACAGGTGCAGGATGAACCACCAGACGCGGCTCGGGATCTCCACCACGCGCGGGTCGGACAGGAACTGCTTCAGGTAGCGGCGCACGGCCTTGCGAGTGGGCTCGTCGGGTGTGCCGAGGTTGACCAGGACGACGGCATGCTGCGGCACGGTGCCGTGGGCGTGAGGCGGTTCTTTGCGAAATGGCATGTATGAAGGGTGGGTGACGGGACGCCCTCTATTATAAGTGGGGGTCCCGTGCGGCGGACAGCGCGTGCGCGCGGCTTGTCGTCAGGTGGATACGTGCAGGCGAACGTCGATGTTGTTGCGGGTGGCGTTCGAGTAGGGGCAGACGATGTGGGCCTTGTCGACCAGCTCTTTCAGCTGGGCCTGGTCCATGCCCGGGGCCTTGATGGTAAGGTCGACTTCGATGCCGAAGCCGGTGGGGATCTGGCCGATGCCGACGTCGCCGGTGACGGTCAGGTCTTGCGGCAGGCTGACCTTCTGCTGGCCGGCCACGAATTTCAGGGCGCCGAGGAAGCAGGCCGAGTAGCCGGCGGCGAACAGCTGTTCGGGATTGGTGCCGGGACCGCCGCCGCCGCCCAGTTCCTTCGGGGTGGACAGCTGCAGGTTCAGCACGCCGTCGGAACTCTTCGAGTTGCCTTCGCGGCCGCCTTGGGAGGTGGCTTGGGCGCGGTACAGGACTTTTTCGATGCTCATTCGACTTCCCTCCTTTGTGGTTGTGGGTGCGGATCAGATAGCACTTTGCCACAGAATGGTGAAGGGGGGGATGACGGTTGGCCGGATGGGAGAGGCGCTTTGGCCCGCTGCATGTAAACGTCGTTACGGCGAAGGCCGGAACGACGGTCTTGAGGCTAACGGGCCTGGCGGCGTTACGACGCCAGCAACTCCCTCGCATGCTTGCGCGTCGTCTCGGTAATCTCGATCCCGCCCAGCATGCGCGCCACCTCTTCCACCCTGGCCCGGCTGTCCAGCACATCGATGCGCGAGACGGTCCTGCCCGCATCGGTCGTGCCCTTGGCCACCTGGAAGTGCTGGTTCGCCTGGCTCGCCACCTGCGGCAAGTGGGTCACGCACAGCACCTGGCGCTGCTGCCCCAGGCGCTTGAGCAGGCGGCCCACCACTTCGGCTACGCCGCCGCCGATGCCGGTATCGACCTCGTCGAAGATCAGGGTCGGCACCGTGGTCGCATTCGAGGTGATCACCGAAATCGCCAGCGAAATACGCGCCAGTTCGCCACCCGAAGCCACCTTGGCCAGCGGACGCGGCGCCACGCCCGTGTGGCCGGCCACCAGGAATTCCACCTGCTCCAGCCCGTGCGCGCCCGGCTCGGCGGCGTTCAGCGCCACCGCGAAGCTGCCGCCGCTCATGCTCAGTTCCTGCATCGCGCTGGTCACCTGCGTGCCCAGCTCGCGCGCCGCCTTTTCGCGGCGCTGCGACAGGCGCCTGGCCACTTCCATGTAGGCGGCCCTGGCCTTGTCCTCCTGCTTGCGCAGGCCTTCGATGTCGGTCGCATCCGCCAGCTGGCGCAGCTTGGCCGCCAGCGCGGCGTGCTCGTCGTGCAGCTCCTCGGGCGTCACGCGGTACTTGCGCGCGGCGCTGTGCAGCGCCTCCATGCGCGCGTCGACCTCGCGCAGGCGGTCCGGGTCGAGCTCCACCTTGTCGATGTAGTTGTTCAGCGCGTACACCGCTTCCTGCAGCTGGATGCGGGCCGGCTCCATGCAGTCGAGCACCGCCTGCAGCTGCACGTCGACGTCCACCAGCTTGCCCAGCTTGGCGTTCAGCGAGGACAGCTGCGACAGGATAGGGTGATCGTCCGATTCCGACAGCGCGTTCAGCGCTTCCTGCGCGCCCTCCAGCAGGCTGGCGGCATGCGACAGGCGGCTGTGCTCGTTGCTGATCTCGGCCCACTCGCCGGCCTTTGGCGCCAGCTTGTCCAGCTCGCTCACCTGCCACTCCAGGCGCTCGCGCTCGATCAGCACGTTCTTGGCATTGGTCTCGTATTCCTCGCGCTGGCGCACCAGGGCGCGCCAGGCGCGGTACAGGCTGGCCACTTCCACCACCTCGGCGCGCGCCTCGGGGTCGCGCACCGCGATCTGGTTATCGAGCAGGTCGCGCTGGGCGTCGGGTTTCAGCAAAGTCTGGTGGGCGTGCTGGCCGTGGATGTCGACCAGCATTTCGCCCAGCTCGCGCAGCTGCGATGCGGTGGCCGAGATGCCGTTGATGTAGGCCTTCGAGCGGCCGGCGTTGTCGATCACGCGGCGCAGCAGCGCGCCGCCCTCTTCGCTGGCGAATTCGTTCGCCTCCAGCCATGCCGTCGCCGCCGCGGTGAGGGCGAAATCGGCCGTGATGTCGGCCTTGGCCGCTCCTTCGCGCACCATGCTGGCGTCGCCCCGGCCACCCAGCGCCAGTTGCAGCGCATCGATCAGGATCGACTTGCCGGCGCCGGTCTCGCCGGTGAATACCGTGAAGCCGTTCGAGAACTCGAGCTCGATGGCGTCGACAATGACGAAGTCACGGATGGTAAGTGTGCGCAGCATGAAAAATCGGGTCTCCGTTGGTGGATATGGGTATGGCGATTTACTTGAGCTTGCCGTCGTTGGTCGGGTATTCGTTCCAGTGCAGTTTTTCGCGCAGCGTATGGTAGTAGCTCCAGTCGTGCGGGTGCAGGAAGGTGACGGTGTTGGGCGAGCGCGAGATGACGATGCGGTCGCCCAGCTGCAGGCTGGTGAAGGTCTGCATGTCGAAGTTGACGCTGATGTCGCGCCCGCTCACCAGTTCGACCACGATCTCGCTGGTGTCCGGCACCACGATCGGCCGGTTCGACAGCGCATGCGGCGCGATCGGCACCAGCACGATGCCTTGCAGGCTCGGGTGCAGCAGCGGGCCGCCGGCAGACAGCGAATAGGCGGTGGAACCGGTCGGCGTCGAGACGATCAGGCCGTCCGAGCGCTGGTTGTACATGAACTCGCCGTCCACGATCAGCTTGAGTTCGACCATGCCGGCGCCGGTGCCGCGCGCCACCACCACGTCGTTGACCGCCACGCTGCAGTAGATCTGCTCGCCGTCGCGCATCACGCGCGCTTCCAGCAGCGTGCGCTTCTCCAGGCGCGACCTGCCCTCCAGGATCTCGCCCAGCGCGGGCAGCATGTTCTGGATCGGGATGTCGGTGATGAAGCCCAGGCGTCCCTGGTTGATGCCGATCAAAGGGGTATCGTATTTGGCGAGCTGGCGCGCGATGCCGAGCATGGTGCCGTCGCCGCCGACCACGACGGCCGCCTTGGCTTGTTCGCCGATGGCGGCCACGCTCATGGATTCGATGCCCGTCAGCCCCAAGTGGGCCGCGGTGTCTTCCTCGAACACCACGCGGTAGCCGGCGCCGCGCAGGAAATCCACGATGCGGCCGACCGGCTCCTCGACTCCGGCCGTGTTTTGCCGGACCACGAGCGCGATGATGGGTTGTGGTGCAGGCGTGACAGCGGACATATCGATCTCGGCGGTGATGGGTAACGACACGCTGGAGATTAACCGATAATCCCTGCGGCTGCCAGTTGACGGGCCGCCCGGGACTCGTCAAACACTGTACAAAAGAACAGTATAAGGGCGAGCCCCGCCAGGTGGCAAGATTACTGTAGGAAGGCCTGGCTCACGGCAGCAACAACGGCCATGCTCAGGCTAATGGTGTGCAACATCATCAACACCAGCCAGCGCACCGCGGTCATGGTGCGGGTGCCGCCGTACACGCGCCGCATCGCGGTCGGCAGGTAGAAGGTCAGCCAGAGCAGCAGCACGAGCGTGACGATGTCCCAGCCCTTCGGCACCAGGATGAGCAGGCTGAGCATGAAGAAGGCGAAGGCATTCGAGTGCAGCGCGAACAGGAAGTGTTCGCCGTAGGTGCGGCCCTTGCCCAGATAGAGGATTTTCAGGAACAGGGCGAACACCGGCATCAGCGCGAAGACCGCATAGGGCGCGTTGGAGAAGAAGGCCCGCTTCAGCGCGTCGCTGCGTTCCTTCTCGGGCATGTCCAGCAGGCCCTCGGTGCCGCGGCCCAGCGCGGGATTGATCCTGCCGGCGATTTCCACGAGGTCCTTCTCGCTTTCCTTGACCTGGGCCAGCTCTTCCGGCGTGGCGGGACGCGCCACCTTGTCCTTTGCAACTTGTTCGACCGCGGCGCGCTGCAGCTCGTCCCGGTCGGTGCTCATGACATTGAAGTCCAGGCCGCCGATCTTGAACAGTGCGAAGAAGATGATGCTGAAGGTCAGGTAGACGCGCAGCGGCTCGAGGTAGCGCGCGCGCCGGCCTTCGATGTACTCGCGGGTCAAGAAGCCCGGCTTGAACAGCAGCAGCTTGAGCGACTTCCACAGCTTGCCTTCCAGCGCCACATAATGGCCAACGAACTCGTGCAGGAACTCGAAGGCGGTCGGCACGTGCAGGTGGGTGGCCTGGCCGCACTGGTGGCAGAAATTGCCGGAGGTCGCAGCGCCGCAATTCTTGCAAATGGAGGTGTCGGGATGAGGAAGGGCTTCGGTTTTCACGGCGCGGTTCCAGGCAATGACGGTCAAGCCGACATGGTAAGGCTTTAGTTGCAAAATTGCATCATCCAATTGCGCGACCGCATCCTCTTCACCCAGTTAGGATTGAACCAACAGAAATGCAGAAGGAGGACATCATGGTCACCGAAACCAAGGACCGCTTCGTCAACACCAAGGCCCCGATCGAGAACGACGGCGTCAAGCGCCAGCCGCACGAGCGCGACGAGACCCCGGATGCGCAGGACCAGGAACCGCGCGGCGTCATCAAGCAGGCGGCCGAGGACCTGGCCCAGGGCCTGGTCAATACCGATTGCTACGGCACCAACGGCCAGGGCATCGAGCAGGCCGTCGAGCCGGCTGCGGATGCGACCGGCCAGGCCAACCCGCAACCGGACCGCCACCGCTCGATGCGCCGCCACGAGGGCGCCGATCTCGGACCAGGCAACGACGACAAGGGGGCGCCATGACGATCAAGCGTAACGGCAGCGCCGTCTGGAGCGGCGGGCTGAAGGATGGCAAGGGCGCGGTGTCGACCGGCAGCGGCGCGCTCAAGGACGCGCAGTACGGCTTCAACACGCGCTTCGAGGACGGTCCCGGCACCAATCCCGAGGAGCTGATCGGCGCCGCGCACGCGGGCTGCTTCACCATGGCGCTCTCGGGCCAGCTCGGGCAGGCCGGATTGACGGCGCAGGAGCTGCGCACCACGGCCACCGTGTCGATGGAAAAGGTCGAGGGCGGCTTCTCGATCACGGCGGTGCACCTGGACCTGGTGGCGAAGATTCCCGGCGCCAGCCAGGAAGCCTTCGACAAGGCGGCCAATACGGCCAAGGAAAACTGCCCGGTGTCGAAGCTGCTGAACGCGGACATCACGCTCAGCGCGAAGCTGGAGAACTGAGCGCGCGCAGGCGCCGGCAAGGAACATGGCGAGCGCATAAAATGGCGGTTTTCTGAATCAACAAGAGGACACTACCCATGCGCATTCTGCACACCATGTTACGCGTCGGCGACCTGCAACGCTCGATCGACTTCTACACCAAGGTGCTGGGCATGAAGCTGCTGCGCACCAGCGACAATCCCGAGTACAAGTACACCCTCGCCTTCCTCGGCTACGGCAGCAACCCGGAGCACGCGGAGCTCGAGCTGACCTACAACTACGGCGTCGACAGCTACGACATGGGCACGGCCTACGGCCATATCGCCATCTCGGCCGAGGACATCTACAAGACCTGCGAACAGGTGCGCGCGGCCGGCGGCAACATCACCCGCGAGCCGGGCCCGGTCAAGGGCGGCAGCACCGTGATCGCCTTCATCACCGACCCGGACGGCTACAAGGTCGAACTGATCGAGCGTGCCGACCACGCCGGCGGCGCCGGTCTCGGCAGCTGATCGGGCAGCTCTTCAGCAAGCCCGGCGCGGCGCGGCAATCAATACGTCTTCGGGGCGGTCCTGGGCGGCCCCGTGCAATCCCCCACCCCACGGTGTCGGCGGCCGATGTGGTGATTGCTGAACTCATTCAGTGGCGCAGGGGGCGGGCTATTTAAACGTTGCGGTGCTGCTGGGGAACTTGGGTTCCCGCCTTCGCGGGAACGGCGGGTTTCGGTAGCGAGCCACAAATTTTGTCGTAGTCCGCTACTTCATCACGTCGTCCCCGCGCAGGCGGGGACCCAAGTTCGCAGCATAGAGACGAACAAAACAAAAACCCGGGCAGCCAGCAAACCGGCTCCCGGGTTTTCTTATTCAAGCACGCCGCCAGGCGTGCCTGGACGATTACTTATCCAGCAGATTATTCACCGGCACCAGATCCGCCTCGCGCAGCGATCCCGACGCCGCCTTCAGGCGCAGGCCGTTGAGGATGGTGTCGTAACGCGCACGCGACAGGTCGGTGCGGGTCTGGTACAGCTGGCGCTGCGCGTTCAGCACGTCGATATTGATGCGCACGCCCACCTGGTAACCCAGCTTGTTCGAATCCAGCGCCGATTGGCTCGACACTTCCGCCGCTTCCAGCGCCTTGACCTGGGCCAGGCCGCTGTTCACGCCGAGGAAGGACTGGCGCGCCGTCAGGGCTGCGTTGCGGCGGGTCGTTTCCAGGTCGTTGCGGGCCTTGTCTTCCAGCGCGATCGATTCGCGCACGCGGCTGGTGACGCTGAAACCGCTGAAGATCGGTACGCTCAGCTGCACGCCGATGGCGTTGTTCTTGTTGACGCCCGAGGTGTTGTTCACCTGGCCGTTGACGTCGCGGCGGGTCGAGGTGGCCAGCAGGTCCAGGGTCGGCAGGTGGCCGGCGCGTTGGCGGGAGATCTCGCGCTTGGCGATTTCCACCTGCAGTTCCTGCACGGTCACGCCGTAGTTCTGCGTTTCCGCCGACGACACCCACTGGTCGACCGTGGCCGGCTGCGGCGGGGCCAGGGTGATGCCGGTCTTCAGCGGCGCCAGCGTGCCCGGCTCGGTGCCGATGATGGCCTGCAGCGCGTTGCGCTTGTTGTCCAGGTCGTTCACCGCGGCGAATTCCTGCGCCACCACCAGGTCGTTGGCGGCTTGCGCTTCATGGGTGTCGGTGATGGTCTGGGTGCCGACTTCGAAGTTGCGCTTGGCCGATGCCAGCTGCTCGCTCACCGCATCCTTCTGGGCGCGGATCGAGGCCAGCTTGTCCTGGGCCGCCAGCACCTCGAAGTAGGCAGAGGCCACGCGGGTGATCAGGTCCTGCTGCGCCTGCGCGAACTGGGCTTCGGCGATCGACTGCTGCAGCTTGCTCTGCTGGTAGGACTGCCAGCGGTCCCAGCGGAACAGCGGCTGCTGCAGCGACAGCGTGTATTCCTTGGTGGTCAGGTTGGAGCCGCCGGCGGTGACGATGCCCTGGGTGCCGTCGGCGCGGGTGACCGTCGCACCTTCGTTCCACGGCGAGAAATCGCTGTCGTTCCTGGTGATGGCGCCGGTGAGACCCACCGTGGGAAGCAGGCCGGCTTGCCCCTGCGTGATCCGCTCGCGGCCCGCGTTCAACGCCGCGCGTGCACTGGCGTAGGTCGCATCGTTGGCCAGCGCCTGCTGGTAAACCTGGATCAGGTCCGCCGCGCTTGCATTCAGCGAGAAGAACGCGCCGGCCAGCAGGACGGCGATAAGGGGTTTCTGCATTGCTTTCTCCACAGGAGTCATCAAAAGTTAGGAATCAGGTCAGTACTTCGGCATCGAAGGGTCGACCTGCACGGCCCAGGCGTGTACTCCGCCCGTCAAATTCGTTACGTTGGCAAATCCGTTCCGTTCGAGGAAGGCAGCAACCTGCATGCTGCGCGCCCCGTGGTGACAGATGCACACGATCTCGCGGTCGTCGTCGATCTCGCCGACCCGGATCGGAATCAGGTGCATCGGGATCTGGGTCGAGCCCGCGATATGGCAGGTCTCGAATTCCCAGTTCTCGCGCACGTCCAGCAGCAGCGGCTGCTCGCGCGCCGGGTCGGCCAGCCAGGCGGCCAACTCGGGGGCGGTCATCTGTCGCATCGCGGTCCCTTAGAACGTGAAGCGCGACGGCGCGACGGCGCCGGTCAGCGGCTTGACGTTGGTCTCGAACACCTTGACCGAGTCGTAGCCGGTTTCCGAAGTGCGGGTGATGATGTTGCAGCTCATCGCCGGCGCTTCGCCCAGGATCACCGCCAGGCGGCCACCCACTTTCACTTGCTTGACCAGCGCTTCCGGCAGCACCGGCAGCGCGCCCGACACGACGATCACGTCGTAAGGCGCGCCCTGCGGCCAGCCTTCGGCGCCATTGCCCAGCTCGACGGTCACGTTGGTGATGCCGGCCTTGGCGAGGTTCTGTTCGGCCAGCGCCTTGGTTTCCGGCAGGATCTCAACGGTGGTCACGTGGCGCGCCTTGTGCGCCAGCAGTGCCGCCATGTAGCCCGAACCGGCGCCGATTTCGAGGACGTTCTCATGCTTCTTCACCGCGATTTCCTGCACGATGCGCGCTTCGACCTTCGGGTTGAACATCGCTTCGCCACCCGGCAGCGGAATCTCGACGTCCGCGAACGCCAGGTTCTGGTAGGCCTGCGGCACGAACTGTTCGCGCTTGACCACGTGCAGCAGGTCGAGCACGTCCTGGTCCAGCACGTTCCACGGACGGATCTGCTGTTCGATCATGTTGAAGCGGGCTTGTTCGATATTCATCTGAGTTCTCGGTGGAAAAATAAATAATCCGATATTTTATCGTTGAACGGCCTCAGGACGCACATCTTAACGATGGGCAGGCCTGAGCGCGGGAAATTGCGACAGTCTGCAGTTTAGAAGGGATGAACGCCAAATTTCAGGACATTTGGCGTACTGACAACTTACTGCGCGGCCGTGGGCGGAGCAGGCAGCAACCCGTGCAGGGTAATGTCGAGGAAGGCGTCCAGGAAGGCCTGCGGCTGCAGCTCGCAGCGCTCGCAGGGGCCGATCGAATGCTGCCAGGTGGACAGCATCAGGGTTGGCGCGATCAGCACCTGGGTGACCTGGGCGATGTCGATGGCGCGGAATTCGCCGCGGCTCACGCCGCGCTCGAGCATGCTGGAGATCATGCGCGCGGCGCGCATCATGACTTCTTCCTGGTAGAAGCGCGCCAGTTCCGGGAAATTGTCCGCTTCCGCCATGATCAGCTTGCTGATGCCCGAGACCTTGGTGCTGCCCAGGCGGCGCCACCAGGTCAGGATGACGTCGCGCAGCAGGTCGCCGCTGTGGCCGTCGAAGCCGGCCACCGAGACTTCGGCGTCGCCGATCACCGGCACGATGCTTTCGCGCACCACGGCCTTGAACAAGTCTTCCTTGTTGGCGTAGTACAGATAGAGCGTGCCCTTGGACACGCCGGCGCGGCGCGCCACGTCTTCCAGACGGGTGGCCGCGAATCCACGCTCGACGAACAAATCGATCGCGGCAGCCAGCAGCTCCTGCGGGCGCGCGTCCTTGCGGCGCTCCCAGCGCGGCTTGCTGTCGAGTTGGCAATGCATTGTTTCCGCCTAGAAACTTATTTAAAGGATGATTAACTATAGAGTGCGGCGAATGGCAGAGTCAAGCTGGCGTTGTGTATAGGGAACTAAACGGCTTAAACGCCTCCCGGACCGTAAATACGGCCATCGGCGCGCGAAGCGTAAAGACTGCCGTCGGGATTGCGCGGCGGGCAGTCCTGCTGCTGGCGCGGCACCTGGAACACCGCCAGCCGGTCCGACACGCCGGGCAGCAGGCGGTCCATCATCACGTCGATGTCGGCCATCATGCCGACCCGCACGGTACGCATCGGCACCACCGCCGCGTGCAGGATGGCGGCCGCGACCTGGTGCGGATCGACCTGGGGCGAAGGCAGCTTGGGTTCGCGGTCCATGTAGTTGCGCGCGTGCTGGGGCAAGGGCGTGTCGACGGCGGTCGGTTCGATCAGGGTGACCGAGACCGGCGCCTCGTCGAGCTGTTCCACCTCGATGCGCAGCGCGTCGGTGAAGCCCTTCACCGCGTGCTTGCTGGCCGAATACATGCCTTGCATGGGAATCGCGACCTCCGAAGCTTCGCTGCCGAGGTTGATCAAGGCCCCGCCCTGGCGCTTCAGGTGGGGCAGCGCCACCAGGGAACCGTGCACCATGCCCCAGAAGTTGATGTCGAACAGGCGCCGGGCGTCGGCCTCGGAGACTTCGTCGACCCTGCCGTAGATGGTGCTGCCCGCATTGTTGACCCAGGTGTCGATGCGCCCGAAACGGGCGATTGCGGCCTCGGCGATACGCTCGACCTGGGCGCGCTCGGAGACGTCGGCGACCACCCCGACCGCTTCCTGGCCGAGGGCGTTGAAGCGGGCCACGACGGCGTCGAGTACGTCGGCGCCGCGCGCGGCCAGCACCAGCTGGGCGCCCTGCTTCGCGGCTTCCTGCGCGGTGGCCAGGCCGATGCCGCTGGTGGCGCCGGTAATGACGATGACTTGACGGTTCAAAGGCTTAAGCGGACTCGACATCGATACCTCCTGCGTTCATGGGAAACAACGTAGCAGGAATTCCGCCGGGGAAGCGCCCGCTTTACCCGTTCGCGCAGGTATACTTGGCGGTCCCGCTTCCCGCACGATCATGAACACTTCCTTCGACTGCAGGCCGCACTGCGGCGCCTGCTGCACTGCCCCTTCCATCACCAGCCCCATTCCCGGCATGCCGAACGGGAAGCCGGCGGGCGTGCGCTGCGTGCAGCTGGGCGAGGACGACCGCTGCCTGATTTTCGGCAAGCCGGAGCGCCCGGCCTTTTGTGGGGGATTGCAGCCTTCCGCGGAGATGTGCGGAACGAATCGCGAACAGGCGATGCTGTGGCTGGGGGAACTGGAACGCGCGACGGCGCCGGGTTAATCCGGCCGGCTGCCGGGCTCCTCGTCCTTGACCAGCAGCCCGAGCCGCTTCTTCTTTTTCTTGACGACCTGGGTCTGCTCCTGCGCCGGCTTGGTGGCGGGAGGCGGCGCGACAGGCAAGGGAAAGCCCAGGAAGGCCATCACGAAGAAAATCGGCAGCAGCACATAGAACAGCGGCCGTCTCCAGTTGAGCTTTTCTTTCATCATTGCCACACGTGGTGCTGCGTGCAGGCAATTCAAGAGCGGTGGTCACCCAGCAAGGGTAACCTGCATTCAGCAGGGTCGGCCGCTCACGCTGCGGCGCGCTGGCCTTGCAGCGCCTGGATGTCGCCGAACAGGGCGCCCAGGGTCAGCCTCTCGTGCCAGATGTCCGGCAGCATCACGCCATAGCGGCTGCGCAGGGCTTGCGCCAGGGTTTCGATTTCTCCGGCATCGGTGGGACGGCGGTGCGGATGCGCGGCGCGGAAGATGCCGAGCAATTCGTCGTCGGGACGGAAGCGCAGGCGGTCGGTATCGGTGAAGGAAAAGGTCGAGACCACCAGCGAGAGGAACTCGCGGATGTCCTTGCGGGACGCCGAAGGGAAGGCGCGACGCCAGAGGCGGCTCTGGCAGCTGCGGTAGCGCAGGGAGTTGTGAAGCTGTCCACCCTGGAGGGCCGCGATGGCGGCCACGACAAGCACAAGAACGATGAGAACACTCATGTGCTTGAGTCTAGCACGCTGTCCGGCCCGATGCGCAAGCCTGGAAAACGAATTTTAGCTTGCGCGCGATACGTAACAGAACAGCAATTGCGGCCCTGTAAAATGTTGTATCCCGTCATAGCAGACTCAACGGGCAAGGCCCTGCCCGTGGTAAGCTCTTACCCCGCGCAGTTTTCTCACAGCACGCATTAAATCAATCACATACGTTTCATGGACATCGTTCTCGCCATCAAGGCGATCATCATGGGCCTGGTCGAGGGCTTCACGGAATTTCTGCCAATCTCTTCCACCGGTCACCTGATCCTGGCGGGCAGCCTGCTGAATTTCACCGGCGAAAAGGTCAAGGTCTTCGAGATCGCCATCCAGGCCGGCGCCATGCTGGCCGTGATCTGGGAATACCGCGAACGCATCCGCAACGTGCTGGCGGGCCTGGGCTCGGACCCGCGCCAGCAGAAGTTCGCGCTCAATGTCCTGATCGCCTTCCTGCCGGCCGCCGTGCTGGGCTTCCTGTTCAACAAGGCGATCACGGAGCGCCTGTTCTCGCCGGTGCCGGTGGCGACCGCCTTCATCGTCGGCGGCCTGATCATCCTGTATGTGGAACGCCGCAACCATGGCCATGAACGGCCGGCGCGCGTCGACACGGTCGACGAGATGAGCACGGCCGACGCCCTCAAGGTGGGCCTGGCCCAGTCCTTCGCCCTGATTCCGGGCACCAGCCGCTCCGGCGCGACCATCATCGGCGGCATGCTGTTCGGCCTGTCGCGCAAGGCGGCTACCGAATTCTCCTTCTTCCTGGCAATCCCCACCCTGCTGGGCGCCACCGTGTATTCCGTGCTCAAGCAGCGCGAACTGTTGTCGCTGAGCGACCTGCCGATGTTCGGCCTGGGCGGCCTGGCCGCTTTCGCCTCGGCCTTCTTGTGCGTGCGCTGGCTCCTGCGCTATATCAGCACGCACGACTTCACGATCTTCGCCTGGTACCGTATCGTATTCGGTATTCTGGTCCTCGTGACCGCCCACTTCGACCTGGTGGCTTGGGTACATTAACCCGACTCATTGATTAGCGACACAGCGAGCATGAACCCCGACATCGGCGCCGACATCGGCGCGCGCGCGCTTCACATCCTGCAGACGGTCTTCGGCTACCCCGCATTCCGTGGGCAGCAGGGCGACATCGTCGAGCACGTGGCCGCAGGCGGCGACGCGCTGGTGCTCATGCCTACCGGCGGCGGCAAGTCGCTGTGCTACCAGATCCCGGCCCTGCTGCGCGACGGCGTGGGCGTGGTGGTCTCGCCGCTGATCGCACTGATGCAGGACCAGGTCGACGCGCTGGCCGAGGTCGGCGTGCGCGCCGCCTTCCTGAACTCGACCCAGACCTTCGAGGAAACCCTGCGCATCGAGCGCCTGGTGCGCACCGGCGAGATCGACCTGGTCTACGTGGCGCCCGAACGCCTGATGACGCCGCGCTGCCTGGAGCTGTTCGAGTCCTCGCACATCTCGCTGTTCGCCATCGACGAGGCGCACTGCGTGTCGCAATGGGGCCACGATTTCCGGCCGGAATACATCCGCCTGTCGATCCTGCACGAGCGCTTCCCCAACGTGCCGCGCATCGCGCTCACCGCGACCGCCGACCAGCAGACCCGCGCCGAGATCGCGCACCGCCTGCAGCTGGAAGAAGCGCGCCAGTTCGTCTCGTCCTTCGACCGCCCCAACATCCGCTACTCCATCGTCGAGAAGACCAACGGCCGCAAGCAGCTGATCGATTTCATCAGCGCCGAGCACGCGCAGGATTCCGGCATCGTGTATTGCCTGTCGCGCAAGAAGGTCGAGGAAACCGCCGACTTCCTCAACGAAAACGGCATCCGCGCCCTCGCCTACCACGCAGGAATGGAGCACGCCACGCGCGCGGCCAACCAGGCGCGCTTCCTGCGAGAAGACAACATCGTGATGGTGGCGACCATCGCCTTCGGTATGGGCATCGACAAGCCGGACGTGCGCTTCGTCTGCCACCTCGACCTGCCCAAGAGCATCGAGGGCTATTACCAGGAGACCGGCCGCGCCGGCCGCGACGGCGCCTCCGCCAGCGCCTGGATGGCCTATGGCCTGCAGGACGTGGTGCTGCAGCGCCGGATGATCGACGAGTCCGAGGCCGACGACGGCTTCAAGCGCGTGTTGTCGATGAAACTCGACGCCATGCTCGGCCTGTGCGAAACCCTCTCGTGCCGCCGCATGCGCCTGCTCGACTACTTCGGCGAGCGCTCCGGCCCCTGCGGCAACTGCGACACCTGCCTGATTCCGCCGGTGCAGGTCGACGGCACGGTGCCGATGCAAAAGCTCCTGTCGGCCGTCTACCGGGTCGACCAGCGCTTCGCCGCCGGCCATGTGATCGACGTGCTGCGCGGCGCCCAGACCGAGCGCATCAGCCAGTGGCACCACGACAAGCTCACCGTGTACGGCGTCGGCGCCGACCGCAGCGAGCAGGAATGGCGCGCCATCCTGCGCCAGGGGATCGCGCTCGGCTTCCTGACGGTCGACCACGACGCCTTCAGCTCGCTCAAGCTGACCGACCTGGCGCGCCCGGTGCTCAAGGGCGAGCAGAAGGTGCAGCTGCGCCAGTACCAGAAGCCGGTCAAGCCCAAGCGCCAGTCGTCCTCGCGCGCGAGCTATGAGGAAGTGGAACTGTCGCGCTCCGAGCAGCAGATCTTCGACCGCCTGCGCTCCTGGCGCATGGGCGCGGCGCGCGAGCACGGCGTGCCGGCCTATGTGGTGTTCCAGGACGCCACCTTGCGCGAGATCGCCAAGGTCAAGCCGGCCTCGCTCGAGCAACTGCGCGGCGTGAGCGGTGTTGGCGAGAAGAAACTAGTCTCCTACGGCGACGAAATTGTCGCCATTATCAGCGAGATGATGTAGTGTCGTGGGTTGATTCAATTCAACCCCGTCACTCCCATGGCCATCCCGACTCCCACCAGCACCACTGCCGCGCCGAAGCTCGATAGCGCTCCCACTCCGCTGCCGGGCAACACCGCCAGCCTCCAGACTTTCGTGTTCGCCCTGTTCTTCGTATTCGGCGGCATCACGAGCCTGAACGACGTCATCATCCCCAAGCTCAAGGACTTGTTCACCCTGAGCTACGCCCAGGCGATGCTGGTGCAGTCGGCCTTCTTCGCCGCCTATTTCTTCGTCTCGATTCCGGCGGCGGCCATCGTGCAGCGCGTGGGCTACATGCGCACCGCCGTGGTCGGCCTGGTCACCATGGCGGCCGGCTGCCTGCTGTTCATCCCGGCCTCCTCCTCGGGCGTGTTCGCGACCTTCCTGCTGGCGCTGTTCGTACTGGCCTCGGGCATCACCATCGTGCAGGTGGTGGCCAATCCCCTGATCTCGATGCTGGGCAAGCCGAGCACGGCCTCCAGCCGCCTGACCTTCGCCCAGGCCTTCAATTCGCTGGGCACCACCCTCTTCCCCTATGTGGGCGCGATCCTGATCCTGGGCTCGCTGGCCACGGTCGACCCGACTACCTTGAGCGGCGCGGCCCTGGACGCCTTCCGCGAAGAAGAAACCCGCGTGGTGGTGCACACCTACATCGCCCTGGCGATCGCGCTGGCGGTGCTGGCCTTCGCCGTGTGGCTGAACCGCAGCAAGCTGGCCGAGAAGCCGGCGCCGGAAGAAAGCATCCTGCGCGCCTTCGACCTGCTCAAGCAGCCGCGCTTCGCCTTCGGCACCCTGTGCATCTTCCTGTACGTGGGTGCGGAAGTGGCGATCGGCTCGATCATCGTCAACTACCTGATGGAAGCCAACGTGCTCGGCATGGGCGCCGAGGAGGCCGGCAAGCACGTGCCGCTGTACTGGGGCGGCGCGATGGTGGGCCGCTTCATCGGCGCCGGCCTGCTGCGCCTGTTCTCGCCGGGCAAGGTGCTGGCCTTCGCCGCCGCCATGACCATCGTCCTGCTGGTGGTCTCGGGCACCAGCACCGGCGCGCTTTCGGGCTGGTCGCTGCTGGCCATCGGCCTGTTCAACTCGATCATGTTCCCGACCATTTTCACCCTGGCCTGCGAAGGCCTGGGCCACCGCACGGCCGAAGGCTCGGGCCTGCTGTGCGTGGCCATCGTCGGCGGCGCGATCGTGCCGCTCCTGACCGGCTATGCGGCCGACGTGGTGGGCCTGAAGATGTCGCTGGCGGTGCCGGCCGTGTGCTATGCGGCGATCCTGCTGTTCGGCGTGTATGCGCGCCGTGCATATCACTCCCCCCAGCACGCCTGAAAGCCTGCGTTCAGTCGCGGAACAGGTGCGTGAAGCTGCGGCTGACCGGGAGCTTTTCCTCGCTCCCGCGCAGCAGCACCTGCATCCGTTCCGCGTCGATCCTCTCCGCCGCCGCGATGGCGTTCACGTTCACCAGCGTGCCGCGATGAATCTGCCAGAAGCGCTCGCTGTCCAGCCCAGTCAACAAGTCCTTCAGCGGAATGCGCACCAGCGCTTCCGACCCTTCCAGCACCACCCGCGTGTACTTGCTGTCGGCCTGGAAGAACAGCACCTCGTCGACGTCGATCAGGCGGATCTGCTTGCCCACGCTGGCCTTCAGCCACTTGAGCTTTTCCGGCCGTGGTTCCGGCGCCTGCGCCTTCAGCTGGCGCAGCACGTCGCCCAGGTCGGCCGGGCGGCTGTCCAGCTTCTCGCGCAGGCGTCCCACCGCGCGGTCCAGGCGTCCCGGCTGCACCGGCTTGAGCAGGTAGTCGATGGCGCCGGCGTCGAAGGCGTCCACCGCATACTGGTCGTAGGCGGTGACGAACACCACGTGGGCCAGCTTGCCGATCCGGTCCGCCACTTCCAGCCCGGACATGCCCGGCATGCGGATGTCGAGGAAGACCACCTGCGGCTCGTGCTCCAGGAAGGCGTCCCAGGCGTCGTTGCCGTTCTCGGCGACCGCCACTACCTCGGCATCCGGCCAGGCCACCGGCAGCATGCCGAGCAGTCGCTCGCGCATCAGCGGTTCGTCTTCGGCCACCAGCACCTTGATACTCATTGCATCGCTCCCGACTGTACTCCCTGAGGTGGAATGGCGAGTTCGGCCTCGAAGCCGGGATCGGCGTCGTACAGCGCCAGCCCGGCGGACTCGCCGTAGGCCAGGCGCAGGCGGTGGCGGATGTTTTCCAGGCCCAGGCCATGACCCGGCGTGGCGCTCATGCCGACGCCGCTGTCCCGGACCCGGATGCGGATGCCCGAACCGGTATCCTCGGCGCCCACCCAGACCGTGCCGCCGCGCAGCGAAGGCTCGATGCCGTGCTTGATCGCGTTCTCGGCCAGGGTCAGCACCAGCATGCTGGGAATCTGCACGCCCGCCAGGGCCTCGGGCAGCGTCAGGTTGAAGCGCAGGCGGTGGCCCAGCCTGGCCTGCATCACGCGCAGGTAGGAATCGACCAGGCGGAATTCCGACTGCAGGCTCGCCTGCCCGGTGCGCATATCGCCCAGGCTGGCGCGCAGGAAGTCGATCAGGTTGGCGGTCAGCTCGGCCGCCTTCGGCGCCCCTTGCTCGGCCAGTTGCTGGACCGCGCCCAGGGTATTGAACAGGAAGTGCGGCTCGATCTGGGCGCGCAGCAGGCGCAGCTGGGATTCGCTCAGCTCGCGCGCCAGGCGTTCGCGCTCGGCGTCGGCCAGCAGTTGCGCGGCTAGGAGTTCATGGCGCCGGTTGCGCCAGGCGGCAATGGCGATCAGGGGCAAGGCATACAGCAGCGTGGAAAACACGAAGCCGATCGCCAGGATGCGCGGCAGCTTTTCCACGATCGCATCGAGCGACTGGTGTCCCTGAAGCAGGACGAATACCAGTCCGATCAGCGCGCCGCCCACGTCCAGGCCGAGCAGGAATATGAAGGCCTTGAACTTGGCCCGTGCAATCTTGCGATAGTGCAGCCACACGGCCGTCAGCGCCAAGGTCATGCAAAAGCCGACCAGGTTGGCAAGGACCAGGGCGAGACCCCAGTTCATCTGGGGAAGGAAGGCGAACCTGAGCAGCAGGCCGGCAACGCTGAACACGGCGCACAGCTTGAGCAAGGCCAGGTAGAGCCTGTTGCCGCGGTAGCGTGCGGAAAAATCGTGCAGTTCCTGGCGTTCGAGCGGCGACAATGCGGCCAGGCGCTCGGCCACGAAGCGGCGATAGCCGGGCGCGGCGCGCTCGGCGAGGGCCGGCTCCTTCAGCACGGCCAGCTGCTCCTCTTCCCACTCCCGGTACCACTTGGCAACGCTCGCGAACATGACAACCTCCTGAACTCATTAATGTAAAGCAATGCAATGAGATCAGTCTAGGCGTGGCAGGCGGGAGCGGACAGCGGAGGGCGACGAACGACGAAGGCGGACGCCCGAAGGACGATCCGCCTTGGGGGGAGCAATTACTTGCGGGTGAACACCAGGTCCCAGACGCCGTGGCCGAGCTTCAGGCCGCGGTTCTCGAACTTGGTCAGCGGGCGGTAGGCCGGCTGCGGCGCATAGCCCTCGGCGGTGTTCTGCAGCTGCGGTTCGGCGCTGAGCACTTCCAGCATCTGCACCGCGTAGTCTTCCCAGTCGGTGGCCAGGTGGATGTAGCCGCCCGGCGCCAGCTTCTGGCACAGCAGCTTGACGAACGCCGGCTGGATCAGGCGGCGCTTGTTGTGGCGCGCCTTGTGCCAGGGATCCGGGAAGAACACGTGCACGCCGTCCAGCGAACCGTCGGCGATCATGAAGTTCAGGACCTCGACCACGTCGTGCTGGACCAGGCGCAGGTTCTTGATGTCCTGCTCGCCGATCTGCTTGAGCAGGCTGCCCACGCCCGGCGTGTGCACCTCGACGCCCAGGAAATCCTTTTCCGGCATCAGGCGCGCGATGTGCGCGGTGGTATCGCCCATGCCGAAGCCGATTTCCAGCACCACCGGCGCCTTGCGGCCGAAGGCCCGGACCAGGTCGAGCGGCTCTTTCTTGTACTCGATCAGGAATTGGGGGCCGAGTTCCTCCAGCGCCCGCGCCTGGCCGGTCGACAGCCTGCCGGCACGCGTCACGAAGCTGCGGATGCGGTGTTCGGTGGGATCGTAAAGCATGGGCCGCGCCGGGCCGTCGGTTGGCGTATCAGAGGACATGGGGATGAGAATGAGGAAAAAACGGCTGTCATTATAGCCTAGCTGCCGCGCCCTTCCGCCACGGGCGTGCGGAGGCGATGCGGCGATTGCGCCATAATCGCGGCATCGCCACACCGCTTGCCGGAGCCTGCCCATGCACATGACGAAACACCCGATCGCCACCGACGACAACGTCACCACCGCCCATCTCACCTCTTACCACTATGGCGCACCCGGCTCCGGCAAGAAGGTCTATATCCAGGCCTCGCTGCACGCGGACGAAGTGCCGGCCATGCTGGTCGCCCACTTCCTGCGCCAGGAACTGGAGCGCCTCGATGCCGAAGGCCGCGTCAAGGGCGAAGTGACCCTGGTGCCGGTGGCCAATCCGCTCGGCCTGTCGCAGGTGGTGCACGGCACGCTGTTCGGCCGCTACGACCTGAACACCGGGGTCAACTTCAACCGCGCCTACCACCACGTGGCGGACGGGCTCAAGGAGTCGCTGGCCGGCAAGCTGGGCCCTGACGCGCAGGCCAACGTGGCGCTCATCCGCGAACACGCGCGGCGCTCGGTGGCCGAGTGGAAGGTCAAGGACGCTACCGGCGTACTGAAGAAAACCCTGCTGGGCATGGCGATCGACGCCGACTTCATGCTCGACCTGCACTGCGACAACGAAGCGGTGCTGCACATGTACGCCGGCACCCCGTTGGCCGAGGCCGTGCAGCCGCTGTCGGCCCTGATGGGCGCGCGCGTGGTGCTGCTGGCCACGCAATCCGGCGGCGAGCCCTTCGACGAAGCCTGCGGCCGCCTGTGGTGGGACCTGGCGGCGCACTTCCAGGAGGCCGCCATCCCGCCGGCCTGCGTCGCCATCACCGTCGAACTGCGTGGCGAGATGGACGTGCGCTACGCCTATGCGCGCCAGGATGCCCACGCCCTCTTGCAATACCTGGCCCATGCCGGCGTGCTCGATATTCCCGTGCAGCCGCTGCCGAAGGCCTTGTGCAAGCCGACGCCGCTGGACGCGGTCGAGCCGCTGGAGGCGCCGCATGCCGGCGTGCTGGTGTTCCACAAGCGGCTGGGCGACACGGTGGCGGCGGGCGAACCGATCGCGGACATCGTCAACCCGGTCAGCGGCAAGGTAAGCACGGTGGCCGCCACGCGGCCGGGACTGCTGTTCGCCAGCACCGCGCACCGGCACCTGCTGCGCGGGATGCACATCTGCAAGGTGGCCGGATCGGAATCCTTCAGGTCCGGTAATCTGCTGTCGAGCTGACCCGGCCGCGCCCGAGCAGCGCGATGCCCGCCGCCAGGCCGGCGGCAAGCGGCGGCAGCCAGGCCAGCGGCAGGCCCAGTTCCATCTGCGTGGCGCCGCTGAGCGCGCACCACGCCACGGGAATCAGCCATAGCGGCCAGCGCGCACGCACCAGCAGCAGGATGCCCAAGGTGGCCATCGCGGTCGGGTCGGGCGCGACGCCGAACACTTCGCCCTGGCTCTGGTAGCGTCCTTCGTGGATGGGCAGCAGCGGATAGACCGCCACCGCCAGGCAGACGATCGCCAGCGCCACCCAGGACACGGGACTGGCGTTGAAGCGGAGCAGGCGCGGAACGGGCTTGGCCGCCATCCACAGCAGCATCAGTCCCTGCAGCACGAAACCGGCCGCGAACCAGGGCGCGCCGAGGTTGATCGCCGCATAGCGCTCGAGGTGGAAGGCCCAGCCGACCCACAGCCAGGCCAGTCCCAGCAGCAGCGCGGCCAGGCGCGAGGCCGCCGCGCCGCCGCTCACCGCGCCCGCCGTCACGGCCAAGCCTGCGAGCAAGGCCACCACCTGGGCCGGCCAGATGTCCTGGTTGTACAGCTCGAACAGGCGGTGATAGCTGCGCGCCGAGAACATCAGCAGGTCGGATAGCGTATAGGTCCACCATTCGGTCAACCATCGGCTCATGCCAGCCTTTCGACATCCTGGACGATGCGCCTGCGCAGCGCCTCGTCGGGCAGGCGGCCGGCGCCGGCCAGCAGGTTCTCGCGCACATGGGCCACGCTGGTGGTGGCGGGAATCGCACAGCTGACGGCCGGATGGGCCAGGATGAACTTGAGCAGCGCCTGGGCCCAGCTGGTGCAGCCGAGCTCCGCGGCCCAGCCGGGCAGCGGCTTGCCGGCCAGGGCGCGGGTCAGGTCGCCCTGCCGGAAGGGCCGGTTGACGATCACGCCGATGCGCCGCTCGCGCGCCAGCGGCAGGATGCGCCGCTCCACCTCGCGGTCGAGCACGTTGTACGAGACCTGCACGAAGTCGATCGGCTGGCTGGCCATGATCTTCTCGATCTCCGCGTGGCGCCGCCCTTCCGAGGTGGTGATGCCCACGTAGCGCAGGCGCCCTGCGCGCTTCATCGCCAGCAGAGCCGGCAGATGCGCTTCCCAGGCCAGCAGGTTGTGCACCTGGAGCAGGTCGAAGCGCGGCACGCCCCAGCGCCGGCGCGAGATCTCGACCTGCGCGGGGCCGTCCTCGGCGTCGCCGATCCATACCTTGTCGGCCGCGAACAGGCGCGCCGGCTTGATCGCCTGCAGCGCTTCGCCGATCACCTCCTGGGCCGAGCCGTACATCGGCGACGAATCGATCATCCGGCCGCCGCCCGCGAAGAAGGCGCGCATCACGGCGCCGCTCTCGGCCCGTCCCTTCGGATCGCGGCCGACGTTGAAGGTGATCCAGCTGCCCAGGCCGACGAGGGGCAGCTGTTCGCCGGAAGCAGGGATGGGACGGGTAAGGAGCGGAAGGAGCGGCAGGGGGGCGGCGTGCAGCGCGGACAGCGCCAGGCCGGCGGGCAGGGCCAGCAGGGATTCCAGCAGACGGCGGCGGGACGGCGAGCGTGGGCGCATGCGGGCGCTCCTTTCCAGATGCGGCGCGTAGGATGCCAGCATACCGTGCGCGCGCAGGCCGCGGCGCTCCGGCATCTTCATGCCTTAGGGAAAACCGTCATGCTGTCCTGCTTGCCGCGCCTGGTGGGCGCCATCCTGTTGTGGGTCCTGGCCTTGCCGGCCTGCGCCATCGACTGGCAGGCGCCGCTCACCGTCGCCTCCGGCGGCGGCGCCAGGGGTCCCTGGCGCCAGAACGATTCGCGCTACGACTACGTGGACGACGGCACGGCGGCCTGGCTGGACGATGGCCTGCTCGGCGTCGCCTGGGCCGACCAGGGCCGCAAGGACGTGCTGTTCCGCACCTATCCCGGCGGCGAGCCGGTGAATGTGTCGCGCAGCGGCGCCACCTTCTCCTGGCATCCGCGTATCGCTACGGCCAAGGGCCAGGTCTATGTGCTGTGGCAGGAGATTATCTTCTCGGGCGGCTCGCACGGGGGCGACATCCTGTTCGCCCGGTCCAGCGACAAGGGGCGCAGCTTCGGACCGCCCATCAACCTGTCCCGCTCCGTGGGCGGGGACGGCAAGGGACGCCTCGACCGCGCCACCTGGTCGAACGGCAGCCTCGACCTGGCGGTGACGGGCGACGGCACGGTGGTCGCGGCCTGGACCGAGTTCGATGGCGCGCTGTGGGTCGCCCGTTCGCTCGATGCCGGCGCGGGCTTCTCGCGGCCGCTGCGGGTTGCAGGCGACGAGCGCGTGCCCGCGCGCGCTCCCGCACTGGCGGCCGGCCCCGGGAACCGGGTGGCGCTGGCCTGGACCGTGGGCGAAGACGATGCCGCCGCCATCCGCG